>SKMT01000284.1 GCA_007120915.1 Myxococcales bacterium
AGGTCTTCGGGCTGAGCCAGCTCCACCAACTTCGAGGCCGCATCGGCCGCGGCGGCACAAAGTCGATCTGCGTGCTGCTGACCGGCTACGGGCTGACCGAAGATGCCCGCGAACGACTCCAGGCGATGGTACGCACCACCGACGGATTCAAACTCGCCGAGAAAGACCTGCAGATTCGCGGCCCCGGGGAGTTCTTGGGCACCAACCAGGCCGGGCTTCCCGAATTCCGGTTCGGCGACATCCTACGAGATGCCGAGTGGCTTCAGACCGCGCGAAAAGACGCCCGGCGTCTGGTGCTCGGCGATGCCTCGGGATGAAAGCGCGATCGGCGGTAATGTGTAACCTGATTTTCATCCCCTCATCTCCAGTATCTCCATATCCCCTTTTGCTTACACATCGCCGACCTTATATCCCCAACCGAAATCCACAGTGGAAATCGAGGCGGGGGTTGTGGTTACACTGATGTCGTAGAAACGCAGTGAACAGGATGTGTCGAATGTTGGGGTACATCAGCGGCTTGCCGGCGTTGCCGGTCTGTTTTGGCCGGGCAGCCGCCGATGTCGGAGCAGACGCCCAGTTCACACAAAACGCGTTTCACGCACAGCCCCGGCCGCGCCGGGAATCGATGAGACCATGACATCTACTCTTCCCACAGACGTCGAAACCACCGACCAGACCACCCGCCCCTACGCAGAGGTGGCGCTGGACGTGCCCTTCTTCGAGCCGCTGACCTATCGGGTCCCACCGGAACTCGACGAGCACGTGCAGGTAGGCCATCTGGTGCGCGTGCCATTTCGCAACCGCTCGAAGACAGGGCTGGTGCTGGGGCGAAATGCCGAGTTGGATGACCCGGAGCTGAAGTCGAAGCTCAAGCCCATAGACGACGTGCTCGACCCCGCCCCGCTTTTGTCGGCGACGGACATCAAGTTTCTGCGTTTTATCGCCGACTACTACTACGCGCCCATCGGCGACGTGGTGAAACTCGCGGTTCCGGCGGCGGTGCGCCTCGACGGGATGAAGCACTATCGACTCGTCAACGAACCGCCGCCGGCCGACGGGCTCGACGAGGAGTTCGAACCGGTGGTCGACATGCTGTCCGAAGGCGGTGAAATCGCCGTCAAGAAGCTGCGCAAGGAGTTTTCGGACCTGACCTACCATCGGCTCGCCGAACTGGAGCGCGAAGGGTTCGTCGAGGTGAGCTATCGAGAGACCGAGAAGGTCAAACCGAAGACGGAGACCTACTACAAACTGACGCGCAGCCCCGAGGAAGGCGAGCGGCCCGGCAAGAACCAGAAGGTGCTCGTCGAACATCTAAAAAAGCGAGAAGAACCGGTCGCCCGCAGAGAACTTCGGCACCTCGTCTCCAGCGCCTATTCGAGCCTGAAGGGGCTTGAGAAGCGAGGGCTCGTCGAGTCCCACGAAGAGGAGCTGTACCGCGATCCCTTCGCCGAAGCCGAAGTGGTCGATCCGGTGGACCATCAGTTGACACCGGAGCAAGTCCGAGCCGTCGACGCCATCGCCGACGCCCGCGGCGACGATCGATTCCAGGGGTTCGTGCTCCACGGCGTGACGGGAAGCGGCAAAACGGAGGTGTACGTTCGCGCCATCCGCCAGACCGTTCAAGCGGGCCGTCGCGCCCTGGTGCTTCTGCCGGAGATCGCGCTGACCCCGCAGTTCGTCGCCGTGTTCCGCGGGCATTTCGGCGACCGCATCGCCGTATTGCACTCCGGGCTGACCGCCGCCGAGAAGTTCGACCAGTGGCGCCGCATCAAGCGCAACGAGGTCGACATCGTCATCGGCGCTCGCTCCGCGCTGTTCGCCCCGGTCGCCGACCTGGGCATTATCGTCGTCGACGAGGAACACGACACCAGCTTCAAGCAGGAGCGTGGCCCCCGCTACAACGCCCGGGACATGGCGCTGGTACGCGGCAAGCTCGAAAACGCCCAGGTCGTGTTGGGCAGCGCCACGCCGATGCTGGAGTCCTTTCATAACGCCAAAGATGGTCCCCTCGAATACCTCTCGATGCCCGATCGTGTCGCCGATCGACCTCTTCCGGAGGTCGAGATCATCGACATGCGAACCACCGCCGGGTTCGAGTCGGCGCGCTCCGATGTTCTGTCTCGCCCGCTTCTGGAGGCCATCGACGACACCCTGCACGACGAAAAACAGGCAATTCTGTTTTTGAACCGCCGCGGCTACTCTCCCTGTGTGCTCTGCGAGAGTTGCGGGCATCTGTTCGAGTGTCCCAACTGCGATGTGTCGCTGACCTATCACCGGCGCATGGAGGCGCTTCGCTGCCACCACTGCGACTTCTCGCTGCGTATGCCCGAGTCCTGCCCCGAATGTGAGGACGGCAACGTGGGCCGGAAGGGAACGGGCACCGAGAAGCTGGAGAACCATCTCAACGAGTTGTTCCCCCGCGCCACGGTCGCGCGGCTGGACCGCGACACCTCACGCGGCAAGGGGCTGCACCGGCTTCTGGACCGGTTCCGCCGCCGTGAAATCGACATTCTGGTCGGCACGCAGATGGTCACCAAGGGCCACGACTTCCCCCATGTGACCCTGGTGGGCGCGG
>SKMT01000585.1 GCA_007120915.1 Myxococcales bacterium
AATCGCCTTCTTCTTTCGTTACGATCTCGGGGAACAACTCGGCGACTTCCTGGGCGATGAACCCGTAGCTTCGATCGGCGTCACGATCCTGTCTTTTGAACCGGTATGTCGCCGGTTCGAGGTGCATCACATCGTCCAGAATCCCATCGACGTACTCGATATCGGTCTTCAGATTGATGTCCGAAGTAGCATAGAACTCACCCGTTTGGCGACTGATCCAGGCCATCCTCTCAAAATCGTCCTGGACGAAGTGATCGGAGTACCGAAAGTGAAAATTGTTCGTGCTCGCCGTTCCGACAGTCCACCCCTCATTGCCGTCGTCATGAAACATTCCGATCGCAGCGTTTTCGATGTCATCATCCTCCTCCTGACGGATGTGCAGCGGAAATTGAGGAGCAAGTCCGGCAGCCGTCTGAATACCGACGCGATCCTCGAAATTCGCCCGCTCTTCGACACCGAGGTTTCTGGCAAACCGGATGCCGCCGCCGAGGCCCATAAACCCATCATCGGCATAAATCAGGAAATCCCCATCGGTGTCGCCGTCGAGATAGATGCCTTCCTCGACGCCGACGGGACAGGCGTCACTTTCGTCGTCGCATTCGAGAAACCGATTCTCGGCGACCGAAAACTCATCTTCGTCATCGTCGAGCTCGAGTCCGTCTCCGGCCGTGTACGTTGTGTCTTGCTGCATCGCACAGTGCCACTCCGATCCGTCATACACCGCCACATGGTCGCTGTCGCAGTCGAGGTCGGCGAGGGTGTCGCTCGGCTCGATGATCTCAGCGGGAATCCCGGTCAACTGGTCCCAGTCGATGGTATCGACCTGCTCGGAGCCGACCGCTCCATCGGCGAGTGCCGACGAGCCGACCGCTCCATCGGCGATCGAATCGGCGCTGACTCCACCGTCGACGACCGACTCTGCGATCTGGGCGGAATCCGCCATCGCTGCAAACGGCACGGACGTCAATTCGAGTCGGTCACCGAACTCGTCGCCGTTGACCGTCAACTGCAGATAGACTTCTCCGTCCTGCAAAATCGTCGCATCGATCGGATTGTCATCGCCGCCGAGGACCACCGTGTACACCCCGTCATCACCGAGGTCCGCATCGATCTCGTCACTCCACAGCAGATTGCCGTCCGACGCAGTGTCGTAGAGCGAAAACTCCATCGTATGCACATCGGTCATCGGCTCATCGCCGTCCATGATCCGGCCCTGCTGGGTCATGGTCACCGGCACCTCGGCCATCGCCGGCAACGCCAGCAGACCGCTGATGGCGACGACGCCAAAAAAGATAATCGTTCGCTGGACTGAACTACGACTCGTGCGTTTCATCCTGCTCTCCTCGATATTACCTGGGGTTTCAACACTTCTATCCATTCTGCAGCTATTCACTGGCTGACTACGTGGAATCCTCCCGGCTGCCACTCCAGTTCACCGCTCTCCGACACCTTGCCGGACGGCTCCTTGGGACCGAAACAATTCAGCGCCGTCACCTCACCGTCCTCCGTCTGACCGGCGGCCGCACACATCTGATGGATTTCGGCGGCATGCTCGTGAACCTCGTCATTTTGTTGTTCCTCTTCGTTTTCGTTGTGCTCGACATCGTCGCCGTTGCACCCGAAGACGCCTGCGGTGAGCATCAACGCCACCGCTGTGCACATAGCGAGTTTGCGCCAGCGTAGATTGATCCATCTCATGGTCATCTCCTCATCAACTTTTCGGTTTTTGCTGCATTACAACTGTCGGGCGCCCCGTGCATGTGGTCCGAAACCAACGCGCAGACATCGCCGCAGTATACGTCAGGTATGAGCAATGGTCGGGGTCGTGCTCCATACCGGCATCTGCCGTACTGGTGTGTTTGTTGGACGAACACCAGTAGTTACTTGCCCCAATTCACTATATGGATTGAACCCAGCCTGCCATACCCTTCTACCAGACTTCCAATCCGGGATGCAATCCCCCCCGCCGTCGTAATCTAAGGAGGGGCGGACGGGCCCTCATGAGCATTCACATCGCGGAAGACGGATTGCGAGCGGGGTAGAAGTTTGATCGAATCCGGGTGAACTGGCCCTGCCCCTGCCCGGAGAAGACCGATGCGCACGACGAGAGAACCTGCCGATGTGGCGCTTGATAGGCGAGAGCCCGACCATGTTATCCATCACTCCGACCAGGGTTACCAGTACACTTCGATTGCCTTCGGGCATCGTTGCCAGGCCGCCGGTGTTCGCCCTTCGATGGGAAGCGTCGGAGATTGCTACGACAATGCCATGTGCGAAAGCTTCTTCGCGACGCTTGAGTGCGAACTGATCGACCAGACTCGATACGACAACCGTGCCGAAGCAAAGCGGTCGGTCTTCCACTTCATCGAAGCCTGGTACAATCCACGCCGACGCCACTCTTCACTCGATTATCTTTCCCCGATCAACTACGAAAGGAGGTGCCCCGTAGACGACGCTGCATGATCAACGAGAGAGTGTCCACGAAAGCGGGTCAACTTCACCCCCCGTTTGCGATGACAGTCACGCTGCGTCGCTTCGCTCCTCACGCGCCCTGGGGATGTCATCGGCTCCAATCTCCCCACAAAACGATCACCATCCCCGTTGCCTCACTCCCACCTGTGGCCTATCCTCCCGGTGAACCCCACCGCCAGCCCGGATCACAGGGACGAACACGATGATTCCATCTGCACTGGTCGCGCAGCTCGAACGCGGTATGCGCGATTTTCTGAAGGCGAGCTTCTGGTCGAACAGCGCCGAGTTCACCCGGATGTTGGACCGGTTCATCGATGGGCAGCCCAACCGGGAGTCGGCGCTGTTTCGCGGGCCCTTCATCTCGATGAAACTCCCCTTTCGCACCGGCACGGCGGGCCCGGACTACTTTCCCGACGTGCCGATGGAGTACCCGCCCTACGGCCATCAGCAGGCGGCCTTTGAGCGCGTCGGCGGCGACGACACCCAGAACACACTGGTCGCCACCGGTACGGGGTCGGGGAAGACGGAGTGTTTTCTGTTTCCCATCCTCGACTACTGCCGGAGGTTTCATCACCGCCGGGGGATCAAGGCGGTGCTGATCTACCCGATGAACGCGCTGGCGCAGGACCAGGCGCGCCGGTTTGCCGAAGAGATCTGGAACAACGACGAGCTGAAGTCGAAGGTGCGCGCCGGGCTGTACGTCGGCAGCGAGCAGAAGGTCCCGCACACACGGATGGGCCCGGACCATGTGATCACCGACAAAGAGACGATCCGCCAGAACAACGTCGACATCCTGCTGACGAACTACAAGATGCTCGACTATCTGCTGACGCGCCCGCGCGACCAGGTGATGTGGGAGGACAACGGCCCGGAGTCGCTCAAATACATGGTCGTCGACGAGCTACACACCTTCGACGGCGCCCAGGGCACGGACCTGGCCTGCCTGATCCGGCGTCTCAAAGCCCGGCTTCACACCCCGCAGGACCACCTGTGCTGCATCGGCACCTCGGCGACGCTGGGCGGCAACGAGGACTCGTCGGGTCTCGTCGAATACGCCGAGAAAATCTTCGGTGAGTCCTTCGGCGCCAACTCCGTGATCGGCGAGGCCCGCCAGCGCCGCGGCGACTTCTTCGACTCCTTCATCAATCCCAAACACCGGCTTCCCGACGACGTCGATGCGATGGATCCGGAGCGGTTTCAACACGCCGACGCCTACATCGCCCGCCAGCTCGAGTTGTGGTTCGGCGCCCCCTCCGACAACGGTCTGCTCGACGACGACGGCGAGATCGACGGGCTGAAGCTGGGCGCGATGCTGAAGACCCATGCCTTCTTCCGCAACCTGGTCAGTGCGCTGGAGGGTGCGCCCCAGACCGTCGAGGAGCTGGTGGAGCGGTTTCGCCGGCACACCTCCCTGGCAGACCCGGACGAACCGGCAGATGAACGCTCCACCCGGCTGGTGCTGACCAGTCTGCTGGCGCTGGCGTCGTCGGCGCGCCGCCCCGCCGTCTCCGACGTCCCCACCGACCAATGGGACGGCTACGACGGACCTACCGCCCCGCTGGTACAGACGCAGATCCAACTGTGGCAGCGCGAGATGCGCCGGATGGTCGCCACCGTCAGCGACAACCCGACGCTTCGCCACCACGACGACCTGACTCGAGAGCAGCGAAAGCGCCACCTCCCGGTGGTCTACTGCCGCGAGTGCGGCACCATGGGCTGGGTCACAAAAGTCGAACCGGACCAGAAGCAGCGGCTGCGCGTGCAACTGAAGGCGCTGTATGCGGCGTATTTCTCCAACGACGACCGGGTGCGCTACTTCTTTCCCGCCTCCTCCGGGCTTCAGGGACGCCGGTACTTCGTGGACCCCGACGGGCTGACCCGTCATCGCGAAAAGCCCGAGCGCCAGCCACAGGACAGTCCGGCGCTTGAGAAACCGGACCCGGTTCAGGTGGTCTTCACCGACAACACGCGCAAGACCAAACGGGGGAAGCGCTCCCACAAAGACTGCCCGGGCTGCGGGGCCAACGACAGCCTGTCGCTGATCGGGTTTCAGGCCGCCACGCTCAGCAGCACCTACATCAACCAGTTGTTCGCCTCCCGGTTCAATGACGACAAGAAGGTGTTGACCTTCTCGGATTCCGTGCAGGACGCCGCCCACCGCGCCGGGTTTTTCGGCGCCCGCACCTGGCGGTTCAACCTCCGTGTGGCCATCCAGCAGGTGGTCGACCAACTCGGCGACGTCGCCCTGGCTGACCTGCCCGAAGAGGTGGCCCACCGGTGGCGCGAGGAGATGGGACTTGCCCGATGGGTCGCCACGTTCATCGCCCCCAACATGACCTGGATGGACGAGTGGGAACAGCTCAAAGAGTCCGGCGACATCGAACCGGATGCGCCACTGATCTCGGATATCGAGAGACGGCTGTCCTGGGAGATCTTCGGCGACTATTCGCTGCGCTCGCGAATCGGGCGGTCACTTCCCCGGATGGGCGCCTCCGCCGCCTACGTCCCCC
Source organism: Myxococcales bacterium (assembly GCA_007120915.1). GTDB lineage: Bacteria > Myxococcota_A > Bradymonadia > Bradymonadales > Bradymonadaceae > SLJM01. Next base: position 4,983 of record SKMT01000585.1, read on the forward strand.
CCCAAAAGGTGGAAGATGCACTGACGGACTGCATCGAGACGGTGCAGAACGAGATCGGCGCCCTGCGCGGCTGCACCGTCGACGAGCTGCGCCCGGCGGTGTTGGGTGTGATCCAACGGCTGCTCGATCACGGCGCGATTTTCCAGCCCGAACTCGACAGCAGCTACATCGAATCGGGCGGTGAAAACACCTACGTGATGAGCAAGCACCGCCGACATCTGCCCGATTTCTCCCCGCAGAGCCGCCTGCCCCGGTTCGTCGCCAGCCGCTCTACGAAGCGATTCGAGCCGCTGTCGAAGCGCTCTCGGGGCAGTTCCCCGGCCAAACCGACGTGGTACGACACCTGGCTTGCCCGCTGCGTTCAGCAGTCGTCGCTGTTGGGCGAGGGGATGGCCCGCTACGCCTGGGAGCTGATCTTCGAGGCCCTCGTCGACCACGGCGTGTTCGAACAGGAAATCCACGGCGGCACCACCATCTGGGGACTTGCGCCCGGGGCTCTCCGGGTGACCGACACAACCGTTGAGTTGCGCTGCAGTGAGACCGGCGCCCCGCTTCTGGTCGCCGACGCTGTCGCCGAACTGTGGGATGGCGCCCCGTCGACCGCCGCCGGCGCCTCCACGGGCCAGTATGAGCGAACCGGCCGCGACGAACCGACCTACTTCGCCCGAATGTACTCCGAAGGCGACGTGGAGCGGATCATCGCCGACGAACACACCGGGCTTCTGGAACGGGACGACCGCACGGAACTGGAAAACCGATTTAAAGACGACGACCCGAAACCCTGGTACCCCAACCTGCTGTCGTGCACTCCCACCCTGGAGATGGGCATCGATGTCGGAGATCTGTCGACGGCGATGCTCTGCTCCGTGCCACCGTCGCAGGCCAATTATCTGCAGCGCATCGGCCGCGCCGGGCGCCGCGACGGCAACTCCCTGCTCGTCACCCTGGCGAACGCCCGAAATCACGACCAGTACTTCTTCGAGCAACCCCGGGAGATGATCGCCGGAGAGGTCAGCCAGCCGGGGATCTTCCTGAGAGCATCGGCGGTTCTGGAGCGGCAACTGACCGCCTTCTGCATGGACTGCTGGGCCGCCGACGACGACACCACGCCCCAGGCGCTGCCCCCTCGGCTCGGCGACGTACTCGACAACCTGGAGCCGAAGGACCCATCGAAGTTCCCGCACAATTTCATCGAGTTCATCAAACCTCGACAGACGGAATTGTTCGATCGTTTTGTCGATCTGTTCCAGCCGGCCATCACCGACGATGTCGTCGATCACCTGCGCGAGTTTCTGTACGGCGGAGATGACGCACAGGGCTCGCTGGGCTGGCGGATTCTCGACGGACTCAATGAACAGAAGCGGCTGATTCGAAACAATCGCACCGAGGCCCGGCGGCTGACCACGCGAATCAAGGAGTGGGAAAGCCAGAAGGTGCTGGGCGACGACGACCAGAAGGCGTTGGAGAACGCCAAACGGGAGCGAACGGCACTGCGCAGGCTCAACGTCAAAATCGAGGGGCGTCATACCCTGGAGTTCTTCACCGACCGGGGGCTGATCCCCAACTACGCCTTCCCCGAAGCCGGGGTGACCCTGAAGTCGATCATCTGGCGGCGCGAGAAGAGCGACGACGGCGACAGCAATCTTCGCACCGTCTCCTACGAGTACGAACGCCCGGCGCGGTCGGCGATACGGGAGCTGGCCCCGCACAACACGTTCTACGCCGGAGGTCGTCAGGTGACGATCGACCGCGTCGACGTCAGCCCCGACACCATCGAGCAGTGGCAGTTCTGCGACAGTTGCAACTACGCCGAAAAGGTCGTGGGCCGCTCGGAGTACAAGGACTGCCCCGCCTGCCAGAGCCCGCAGTTCGGCGACATCCAGGCGCAGCGCCGCCCCATGGTGCGTCTGAAGCGGGTGTACGCCTCCACCCCGGACCGCGCCAGCCTGATCACCGACGAGAGCGAACAGCGCCGGCCGCGGTTCTACCAAAAGCAGATGCTCGTCTCCGTGGACGACGCCGAGATCTCGTCGAGCATGGCCATCGAGGACGAGTCGATGCCCTTCGGCTACGACTTCGTGGGCCGCGCAAAATTCATGGAGATCAACTGCGGAGAGTTCAGCGACCAGGGAGAGAAGTTCAGCATCGCCAACGTGGAGGCGATGCGCCACGGCTTCCAGGTCTGCAAGGACTGCGGTCGCGTCAAAGACCAGAACAGCGAGGAGATTCATCACACCTACGGGTGCCGAAGCCGCAACAAGACCCACGACGAACGGGTAGTGGACTGCCTGTTTCTGTATCGCGAGTTTCGGTCCGAAGCGGTGCGGGTGCTGCTTCCCTTCGTGGACCGCCCGGGCTATCAGACCAAACTGCAGTCGCTGGTGGCAGCGCTGAATCTGGGGCTGGAACAGTACTTCGGCGGCCAAATTGGCCACCTGGAGACGACGGTGTACTCCGAGCCCGGCGACGACGACTCGCCGCGCAAAACCTTCCTGGTGCTCTACGACACCGTCCCCGGGGGCACGGGCTACATCAAGGACCTGCTCGGCGAGGCCCGCGACCGCCAGGGCCCGGCGATCTTCGCGGTGCTGGAGGATGCGCTTCGGCAGCTTAAAAGCTGCGAATGTCGCCACGACCCCGAAAAGGACGGCTGCTACGCCTGCCTGTTCGCCTACCGCAACAGCTTCGACATGGACGAAACCTCCCGGGCCCAGGCGGTGGAGCTGTTGTCGGACATTCTGGAGTATCGCGACGAGTTGACCGCCGTCGAATCGCTGGGGGCGGTGAACATGTCGGGGCTCTTCGACAGCGCGCTGGAAGCGAGACTGGTAGAGGCGATTCGCCGACAGGATACGGTCACGACGCTACGCAAGGTCATCGACGGCAAACCGGCGTATCGCTGTCGTATCGACGACGGCAACGACGACCCGGCGCCGCTGGCCTGGGAGTTGATCCCGCAGGTCTTCGTCGACAAATCAGAGCAGGTGAAAGCGCGGATGGAGATCGACTTGCTGGCCCGATTCGGCCGCGCTGACGCCGACGGCCGCGATCTGGCGATCTTCACCGACGGCTACCGCGACCACCAACGTCGAATCGGCTACGACTTCTACCAGCGCATGGCCCTGGCGCGTGGCGGAAACCGCTACAGTTGGTCGCTCAGTTGGCACGACGTCGAATCGGTGTTCGCGACGATGGACCGGTACTACTTCAACGCCTTCGGTGCCACCGACCAAGGCTTCGATCGAGCCGGCATGAACCGAATGGCCGACGCTCTGGGCGTGGGCCACTGGGTGCGCCGCCAGATCGACGAAAACAGCATGACCTGGCTGACCGACATGATTCAGAAGCACCCCGAAACCTGGGAGAAGACGCTGCGGCGCGTCGCCATTGCCGTCGTCGGCGGTGGGGTGCTCGAATCGCTGGAACCGAGCCCCCACGAAGCTGTCGACCAGTGGCAGTCCCAACTGGGCGAGCGCATCGGCACTGAGGTCGCCGCCGCGCTAGTCCCGGAAGACGCCCCCCGTCCACTGGTGCGTCGTCTCACGCTGGAAGAAGATACGGCGACGATGGAGATCTACGCGCTGTGGACACGTCAGGGCATCCAGGAGACCAGCCCAGCACAGATGCGCGTGGTGGTGTGGCTCGACGACGGACCGCAGCTTCGAGACCGGCCTGAATTCCGGCGGATGTGGAACGGCGCGTTGCGGCTGTTGAATCTGCTGCAGTTTGTGCCGGGCAGCTATTTCGTCACCAGCACCGACAGCGAAAAAGCCGACCTGGAACCGCTGGTCGCCGCCGATCTCGACGACGGCGACGACCCGGCAACGTCGAGTCGGAAACTGATGCCGATGGAGTGGAAAGAAGTCCAGGACCAGATGCTCGATGATGCGGGCAAGAAACTGGTCCACGCCCTCTTCAAAGCTGACGCACCGCTGCCAGAACCGACGTTCGCCCTGCTCGACGAGCAAGGTCACACCATCGGCGCCGATGCTGAGTTGGCGTGGCCCGACCTGAAAATCGCCCTGGTCTACGTCGAACCCGGGAGAGTCGACGATCAGCAGGCGATGGAGACCTTCGAGGAACGGGGCTGGACAACCCGGGTCTTCCAACAGATGACCGAAGAACCCGAAAAGCTGATAGAACTGTTGCGCGATGTAAGCTGAACCGACGCGAGGAAAACCGATGGGTATGTTCGAACACCGACTGCGCGTGGCGATCTCCGATGACTTTCTGGAGGCGCTCAACGCATTGCCCCGCAACACCACCAAGAAAGTGCAGCGGTTTATCCGGCAGTTCCGCAGCAATCCGACATCGTCGTCTCACAACTACGAAACGATCCAGAATGCCGCCGACCCGAACATGCGGTCTGTGCGCATCGACCAGAGCTACCGGGCCATCGTGCTCAAGCCCGACCAGGGCAACATCTACGTGCTGTTGTGGGTCGACAACCACGACGAAGCCTACCGATGGGCCGAGCGCAAACGGTGCGTGGTCCACCCCGAGACGGGTTCGCTGCAGTTGTACTCGGTGGATGAACGGGAGTACGTCGACCACGACGAGGGCGACGCCGAAGAGGAGTCGATGCTCTTCGACCAGTGGCGCGACCGGCATCTCACCCAGCTTGGCATCCCCGAGGATCTGTTGCCGGTGATCCGCAAGATCCGGGACATCGATGACCTTGAGGCTGCTGCTGAATCGCTTCCCGACGACGCCTACGAGGCGCTGTTCTGGCTCAGCGAATGGGAAGACCAGCAGCGGGTCTACAAAGAGATCGTGCTTTTGAACCGCCAGGAAAAAGAGGAAGAGCAAGTCGACACCGACGACTTCGAGGCGGCGCTGGAGAACATCCAGTCCAAAAGAAAGTTTGTCATCGTCGACGACGACGAGGAACTCGAACAAGTGCTGGAAGCCCGACTGGAGAAATGGCGCATCTTCCTGCACCCGTCACAGCGAAAAATCGTGAACGTCGACGTCTCCGGCCCGGTTCGCGTACTCGGCGGCGCCGGCAC
>SKMT01000453.1 GCA_007120915.1 Myxococcales bacterium
CCTTGGCCTTGTCCTTCTGCTCACGCAGATGCTCGAGCGCCTGCTCGGTGCGGGCGCCCTTCTCGATGTCGATGATGGCCATGCGGGTCTTGGCCGCTTTTTGGTAGGGGGAGTTTTTGTTGAGGGTCAGGTAGATTTCCATCGCCTCGTCGTGCTTTCCGAGCTCGAATTTGACGTTGGCCAGGTTGAAAAAGTACTGCTCCGGCACCCGGTGTTCACACTCGTCGATGGATCGCTCGAAGGCGTGTTCGGCCTTGCGGTACTGCTCCAGCGCCGAATAGATCAGCCCCAGCTTGGACAGCATTTCGCTGCGGGGACCGAAGCGGCGTAAAAACCACTGTTTGCGGTATTTTTCGAGCAGTGTCTTGTGTTCGCCGCGCTGGAAATGGCGGGCGAAGGCCTGTTCGAAGTTTTTCCATTTGCGCCGTTTGTAGTAGGGCACGCCCAGATAATAGGTCGGAATCCACAGGCAGAATATCGCCAGCACCCACCAGGGGGCGTTGAACCCGAAGTACAGAATCACCATCACCAGAAGCGACAGCGGGATCAGGCCGCGGCGCCAGTCGATGGTAACCCCCGTGTCGTTCGAGGAGTCGTCTTCTTGTTGCCAGGGAGGCGATTGAGCGGACATGGTAAGTGGTGGGTGTTGGGTGGTCGGTGGTGGGTGCTAGGATTTGGGCGCTGGGCGCTGGGCGCTGGGTTCTGGGCGCTGGGTTCTGGGCGCTGGGTGTTGGGTGGTCGGTGGTGGGTGGTGGGTGTTCGGTGTTCGATGGTGTCAGCGTAGACAGGTTGTGAGGCGAGAACAAGCATGGGTGTCGAGTTCATTTCACATCGGGGTGCGAAGGCGGGGGAGGCGAACCTCCATGAATTGCGGTGGTCCGGGGGGCATCTGCTGCTGGACTGCGGTGCGGATGGAGCGTCGAAATCGGTAATCGACGGGCTGGAGCGCCCGGATGCGGTGTGGGTCAGCCACGCGCACGGTGACCACTGCGCCGGGTTGTTGCAGTTGGCGGCGCGCTGGCCGCGGGTGCCGCTGCTGGCCACGGAGACGACGAAACGGCTGCTGGGGTACGCGCTGGCCGGGGGCGACGACACCGGAGGGCGGCGGGCCGAAGCGGTGGCAAAAAGGGTGAGGACCGTGGAGATGAAACAATTTCGGCCGCTTCCGGGCGTCAACGGCGCGGAGTTGATGGCGCTGCCGGCGGGTCATGTGCCCGGGGCGGCGATGGCGCTGGTGCGCTGTGAGGGGACTGTCGTGTTGTACACCGGCGACTTCTGCACCCACGACCAGGCGGTGGTTGATGGCGCGGGGATCCCGCAACTCGGCGGGGGGGAGAGCATCGACGTGCTGGTCACCGAGGCGGTGCTGGCGACCGACGAACAGGCAGACCGGCTGCGGTGGGATGAGGAGGCGTCAAAGCTGGTGGAGGCGGTGGAAAAAGCCGATGGGCCGGTGCTTATCGGGGTGGGGGCGATCGGGGAGAGCACGGAGGTGGCGTCGCTTCTGGTGGGTGCCGGGGTGGCGGTGATGGTCGATGAGATGCTGCGCGAGGTCTTCGAGGTCTGTGCCCCCCGGCTTGTCGATGAGGTCAGTTTTGCAGGCCGGCGGCGCATGAAGCAGCGGCTCGACGCCGGGGGCGTGGTCATTGCTGCGGGCGACCAGTTTCGACGAACAAGCTCTGCGGGGCGGCTGGCGGGGCGGATCATCGACGATGCGTCGGCGACGATTGTGGTGCTCAACCGCGCCCGGGAAACAACCGGGGCAGGCAGACTGGTCGGTGGTGCGCGCGGCGACCAGTTAGAGTGGGCGGGCCGGCCGGTGGTGCTCGAAGCCGAAGTGGTGCACCGGCGGCTGATCAACCACGCGCCGCGCTGGCAGCTTGATGCGGTGATCCGGGGCGTGGGAGCAAAAAAGACACTGCTGGTGCACGGCACCGACGGGGCGCGGTGGGCGCTGAAACGAGCAGTGCAGAAGGCGGGGTATAACGGGGAGGTGGTTGTCGGGGAGAGTGGCGTACTTTACGCCGCAATAGCCGCCTGCTAAAACCGCGGGCGTACTGCGTTTCTTGAACAATCCCACGCCTCTATTCCGGTTTCCCAGCCCCCCCAGGATCATGGCACGAGCCTCCGAAGAAGAGATCAAACGCGTTGGCCGCGATATCTTCGACCGTATGCAGGGTCAGACCCCATCGGTGTTCCGCAAGGACTGGTGGAGCGGAAAGATGATGGAGTGGTCGATGAAGGACGAGGACTTCAAGGTGGAGATGTTCCGCTTTGTCGATGTCTTTCCGACGCTCAAAGATGCGGTGCAGCTCGCCGAGCATATGCAGGAGTACTTCTGCAGGGAGGGCCAGGATTTTCCCTCCAGCTTCCAGTGGGGGCTGTCGAAGGTCAATCCCGAGGGCTGGATCGCCAAGAAGGCGGCCGGTCAGATCGAAAAGCAGATCGTAGGGATGGCCGAAAAGTTCATCGCCGGCAAGACGGCCGCCGAGGCGCTTCCGACGCTGGAGACGATGTGGGAGGACGACGAAATTGCGTTTACCCTCGATCTTCTCGGCGAGGCGACGGTCA
>SKMT01000719.1 GCA_007120915.1 Myxococcales bacterium
AACCGATGCTGATGCGCCCGCGGGCGTTGTCGGTCTTGACGATATCGATCACTGAGTGGGGGCCGGAACCGGTGGCCTGAAATCGCAGGTGCTCTCCGTCTTCGCCGACCTTCTGGTAGCCCATCACATCCTGAAGAATTTCGGCCGTCGGCCCCGGGGCCGCAAGCTGAAGGGTGACGCTTCGGAAGCCACGCAACTGGTGCTGTTGGGGCACCGGGCCCTGCTTCCAGGCGACGGTGTCGGCATCTTCGGCGGCCTCATCACCGACAAGTTCCAGACCGATGCCGTCGGGGTCCTCGAATTGCAGCACCGGGTTGTCGAAGCGCTGCGTCCGTTGAAATTTTACCCCCTTCGACTCCAGGCGCTGTGCCCAGTAGTCCAGCGACTCTGGCGGAATCAGATAGGCGGTATGCGAAGTCTGGCCGGCGCCCATTCGCCCCGGTGGGCGGGTGGTGGGCCATGGGAAAAAGGTGATGTTGGTGCCCGGTGTGCCGGCGGCGTCGCCGTAGTACAAGTGAAGCGTGGTCGGGTCGTCGTGGTTGACCGTCTGTTTGACGAGCCGCAACCCCAGAGTGCCCACGTAAAACTGAGCGTTCTCGTTGGGGTCCCCGCAGATAGCAGTGACGTGATGGAGACCGGAGATTTCAACGGACATGGTGGCTCCTGAGTACGGATAGCGTTGCGGGCGACCTACCGGGACGACTCATTATCAGCCAAAGCGCTGTCGGAATGCCTCGAGGTTCGGTTCGCCGGACCTGCCGGCAATCGCAAAATCGATGCGCTGGAACCGACCTCGAAACGGGCCGTCCAACGCCTCGCCGAACAACTCGGCGATGACCTGCGGATCGTTGCCGAACACCCCGCAACCCCAGGCGCCGAGCACAAGATGGGAATAATCTTTTTCGTAGGCGATGGCCAGCACCCGATCGATGCGTTCGTCCATCACCTCTTCGATCTCCTCTTCGCGCCGGGGGGCCTGCTGGCGCACCACATTGACGTTGACCGCCGGGCAGGTCAGAAAGGAGGCGAAGTATGGCTCATTGAGCAACGTGCCGTCATCGTCGCGGAACACCGGCACCTTCGGTGAATAGACCGTCCAGTCCGAGTACATCGGCAACTGGCGGTCGCGGTGATAGTCGTACATGTCACTTTCGAGCAGCGAGGCGTACAGCCCGCTGGCCCGTGCGATCGACTCTTCCTGGGAGCCGGCGCCGCTTAAAAACCCACCTCCCGGTTCGGTGGCCGACGCGAAGTTTAACGCCACCGGGGTGTGCCCCTCGGCGGTGAGACGTCGACAGGCCTGAAGGGTGGTCTCGCGACAGACCCGGATGTCGATGGTGGGCATCCCGTCGGTGCCGGTGGGAATGTCAATATCTCTGTCGGGTGGGAAATCTTCGGTGCCGGCGCGCATCCGGTCCAATTGCTCTCGCAACTCGACCTTCTGGCCGTCGGGGGCGGTGTAGTGGCCACGCTCAAGAATCTCGACGGTATGTTCGGCAATGTCACGACGCTGATTTCGATTCATCGTCTCCTCCTTGGGGGGGATGTACGTCATCAGAACCTGCACCCACTACGGTAAGCACGGGCGAAAGAGTTTCAGCCCCCCAATACCGTCGGGCGGGGCTGGCAAGTGCCGGGAGGCAAGGACTTCGTCGGGTAATCCGGGGATGCGCTATTGCGACTGCAACTGATCGACGAGTTCGCGGCGTGACTCGTTGACCTCGTGCAGTGGCAGCCCGCGGGTCTGGAGTGTTCGTCGGTCGAGTTGTTGCAGTTCGTCGTAGAAGGCGATGCCCCGTTCGATGAGGTCGTGGGGGGCGTCGCTCAGTTCGATGGCGTGAAACAGCATGTCTTCTGCGCGGTCGTACAGATCGATGCCCGCGTAGTAGTCGAAGAGCTGTTCGTAGCTGTCGGCAATTTCATGGGGTCGAAGGGCGATGGCGGCGACGTTACGCATCAGAAGTTGGTGGAGGTGGTTGGCCACATAGCGGTCTTCGTCGTCAAACCGGTAGGCCAGTGTGTCGCGGAACGCCTGGACAGCGAGGCGGGTGGAGTGGGCGCAGAGGTCGTGGTGGCCGAGTCGGTACAGCAGGATGGCGCGCACGGCAAGGATACGCCCGGCGCGGGCTTTCAGCCGGTGGTCCAGCGGTTCGATGTCGGTGGGATCGAGCAGAGTGAGCAGGTCGGGACTGGTGCGCAAAGCGTCGGCGAGGGCACGTTCGATGATCGACAGGGCAATTTCGTCGTCTTCGTATTCGTGACCCTCGCCGGGAACACTCTCGTAGGCGCTCTCCAGGTCGTTGAGCGCCTTTTCGAGATGTTGGTTCTGGATGATCATGCGTCCAGGTCGGTGTAGCCCGTAAGCTGGTCGGCCAGCTCAGCGCTCGACAGCTCCGGGTCTTCCATCAGCTCCAGGGCTTCTTCGTCGGGTACACTCAGCTCGATGGCTTCGATCATCTTTTCGAGCTGGTCGCGCGGGGCTTCACCGCGGTCAATTTCTTCGAGCATCATTTCGAGTTCGTCGCGGGTGACTTTACGGGCCATGGTCTCCTCCGGGGTTAA
>SKMT01000678.1 GCA_007120915.1 Myxococcales bacterium
CGCGAAGCCCGATCAGCTCGTCGTGTTTCGCACCGTCCGGCAGTTGAGCGCACTGCCACTGGTGGTCCTGAAGGTCGCGGGGGTCGGCCAAAAGGTCGGGGTAGTGTGTCCGGTCTGACTCGTGAGGCCACAGCTCGAAGTCCTGGCGAAGACACCGGCTGTCATCATCGGTGGGGCACTCGTCGGGACAGGTTGCGGCATCAAAGTCGTCGACGTGCCGATAGAAGACTTCGGAGTCGTAGCCCGGGCGTTCGACGCGGATTCGGTACCATTCGTGAGATTCGACCGCCCCTGTTTGGGCGTCGTCGACGCAGAGCGGGTCCCCCTGGGCGAACTCGTAGTTGACGTCCATCTCGTCGGCCATATCGCCGGTGGTGATGGCGAAATCCGGATCGTCGCCGCGCCAGTCCTCCTCCCAGAGCCACCGGTAATGGTCACCGCCGTCGTCGGGCCACCGCCAGATGCGAACCAGGGCGTCGTCGAGCAGGTCTCCGGAGTCGGCGTCGCGCACAGCGCCGATCATGGAGTCGCCGGAGGCGCAGCTTCCACAGTCGACGGTTCGGGTTTCGCCACAGGCGTCGGCAATTTCTAGCGATCCACAGGCGCCGGGGACTCCCTCGCACAACTGGTCGTCTGATTCACCGACGCAGACGCATTGGTTGTCGCCACATTCGTAGAGGTCTTCACAACCTCCGCAGTCGACGTCGCGGCTGTCACCGCAGGCATCGGTGACCACGGCGGATCCACAGTCGAAGCCGTGCACTTCACAGAGTTCGCCGTCGGGCTGCTCGCTGCAGTCACAGCGGTTGTCCACACATTCGCCGGCGGAGGGGCATAAGCCGCAGTCTACGGTGCGTTGTTCGTTGCAGCCGTCGGTGACGCTCAGTTCACCGCAGTTGGCGTCATGTTGGTCGCACAGCCAGGGGGCCGGTTCACCTTCGCAGTGGCACTGGTGGTCGGTGCACTCCTGGTGGTCCTGGCAGCTTCCGCAGTCGACGGTGCGGCTGTCTCCGCAGCGGTCGACCAGCGTGGCCTCCCCGCATTCACGGTGGTCACACAACTCATCGTCGGATTCGGCATCACAGGTGCAACCGGCGTTGAATGCCAACAGAAAAATCGAGAACAGCACGAAGGTGATAGTGCGAAGCATAATCGGTCCTTGCCTGGTTCGAGGGTCGAAGTAGTCACAGTGTCAGGATAAATTCGACGAGATCGAGAAGCTGGTCTTCCGTCAGATGTCCGGTGGCGCCGTGGGCGTCGAATACGCCGTCGGTGACGTTGTATCCCTCCTGGTTGTCGTCGAGGGCGGGGTGGCCGGGAGGGGCGACAGCCTCGATGAGCGTTAAGGTGCGCCCGTGGTGGTAGAACCCACCGGCGCGGTCCCACATCCCGCGAAGCGAGGGGGAGGTGAAGTAGACGTCACCGTCTTCTTGTCGCGCCTGCGGATAGTCGTTGAGAAACGACGTGGAGAGGCGGTTCAGGTTGACGTCATCGGCGTCGCGGGCCGGTTCGACGACAGGGGCAAATAACAGGGGGGTGTCAAAGGGGTTGACGTCGGTGGAGACGCCAAAGGTGGGGGCGGGATGGCAGACCGCACAGCCCGTTTCGGCGGATTCGAACAGCCGGCGGCCGCGCTGTGCGGCGTCGCTGTCGGCCCGATTGGGGTTGGGCAGCAGCCCCGGGCGGTGGATCAGATACAGCCCCAACAGCTTCGACACTCCCCGGAAGTCGAGTGGAGTGTCGACGGCCTGACCGAAGCTGTGGGTGCGGCCCACCAGCTCTTCGGCGGTCTCCATCAGGAAGTCGTCGCGGGTTGGAGGGCGTTTGGAGTAGGGCGGCTGTGAGCACTCCGATGGGGGATCCTGGGCACAGCCGGCGGGGTCGGGATGGTCCTCGCAGCAGAAGTTGTCGATGTACACCATCTCCGACAGCTCGATGTCCGGGTTCGGATGGTCGACGAAGCCCTCCAGGTACCAGGGGAGGGTGTCGTACAACCCGCGGGTGTCGCGGGTGATGCGACCGGCGCGGGGGTCGTCGAACCAGGGCATCTGGAAGAACTTGCCGATGTTGCCGCGGTCGAAGTGGCAGTGGTTGCACGTCTGTCCACCGTCGATGCTCAACTGTGCCCCGGAGTAAAAGAGCAGCTCGCCCAGCTCGGCATCGGTGGCCGGAAATTCTGCGGTGTCGTCGGCGGTCAGGTCGATCTGGTCGACGGCCTCGAAGGTGTCGAGGTCGACGACGGTGACCGACTCGGAGAGCCTTGCGAGCACGTAGGCTTTGTTGCGGGAGGGATCGACGACCAGATCCCGGGGATCGAAGCCCACGGAGACGACGGGGCCGGCGGTGATGTCAGCGCCGTCGACGTCGAAGCGCTGCAGTTCATTGGAGCCGCCGTAGGCGACGAGCAGGTGGGAACCTGCGGCGGTATCGGCGTTGGCGACGGCCGTGGGCAGCGCCCCTTCGACGATCTGGAGGGATTCGTCGGGGACCAGATCGCCGCGGTCCGGGTCGTCGGGAGGAACGTCGCGGACATCGGGGCAGCAGTAGGAGGCGGAGGTGTAG
>SKMT01000487.1 GCA_007120915.1 Myxococcales bacterium
CCCACCCCGGCTTCGTCGACCTCCCACATTACACCGTCTGCAAAGGTGTCCGACGGGTAATAGCGCACCCAGTCCGAGTCACCGACCAGGTCGGCTTCATCGGTGTTGAGGAATCGCTGAAAGGGTTCGGCAGGCCACAACTCGTGGCTTAAGATCTGCACGATCCGCGGGTGGCGCCGATCATCGTTGTCGCGCGCTGCATCATGGACCACCACCGTCGGCAGCCGGCCCATCTCTTCGGGGGCGACGACCACATCCAGCTCGGCGAGCTCTTCCTGATACTGTTCGGCTTCGGACTGCCCCTGGCCGACCATCACCCGCACGTCAAACCCGTTTTCCTGCTTGTACAAAAGGGCATCGACGACATCGAGATTGGTCAGGTTTTCGGTCATCACCCACACCGAGGAACGAGCCCGGTAGAGTTCGTCGATCACATTCTTGAGCAGCCGCTCCTGCGGGTTGAACCGCACCCGAAGCTGGCCGCGGTTCGTCAGCCGGAGGGGATGCTGATGGGTAATTGATTTCAGCGGGCCGTTGTACACCGACAGCGTGGTGGCAAACACTCCGCCGTGCATCTGGCGAAACTCCCGCTCGAAGCTGTTGGTCAGCTCTTCACTCATCGCCCGGAAGGCAAACCAGACGGACTGATCGTCGGTCAGCGGCGCGGTGATGTTCCACACGTAGCTCTGATCGATCAGAAAGAAGGTGTGGCTCATCACGTTGAAGTGCGCCGGGCGCACCATCTCGTTGTTGGTGTTTTGTTGAAGCCGCTGGTCGCTGTCATCGGACTGGGTGCACTCGATGAAATCACCGTGGCCGTACTCGTCGGGGTGGCTCTCCTCGTCGCGGCAATGCTCCAGAAGCGGCGACAGCGTCGGCTCCGGCAGATAGGCCAACTCTCCGTCGCCGAACTGCACACTGATGTCATCGTGGTCGACAAGCGGCTCAAATCCGTCGGCGTCTTCGAACTCTTCGTCGGCAACCACGCGCACCCGAACACCCCGATCGGCGGCGTCGACCAGGGCCTGCTGGATTTCGGCATCATCCAACTGGGAAATCGCGGCATCGACGCGGTCTTCTGCCTCCTCGATCTCGTCGAGCAGACGCGTGCGCACCTCGTCGACCTCGTCGTCTTCAACCACGTAGTAGTCGACGTAATTGAGCCACCCCTCTTCGTCATCGACGCCCCGCGGCTGAGGTTCGCCATCGCCACCGGTGGCATAACCATCGCCGCCGATGGTCACCGCTGCCGCGGCGGCGACCAACACGGCTGCCGCTGCCGCCGTGAACTTCTTGACTTGTCGCAGATTCAACATCCTGGATGGTCCCTTCGTCTGTTGCGTCATTCGAACTGCCCTCCGGCCGTCGAGCCCGCGTAGTCGGCGCTGTTGGGCTCGCCGGGGCTGGCGAAGGTGTACTCTCGGTAGCCTTCGGCGATGTTCTGGCGCCCGCCCTCGTAATGGTCGGTGCCGATGAGCCTGGGGTCGGCGTCGTCAGTATTGGTGTGCCAGCTTCGGTCCTGGCTGCCGATGTTGTCGAACAGCGACTGGGTGCGCTCCATCGACCGCACGGTCACTCCGTCATAACCACCGGCGAAGGGCCGATCCGTGGCCGACCCGACCGGCTCGACCAGCCTTCGGTCGGCATCGCGAAGCGTGATCCGCACCGCTCGCTGGCCCAACTGCAGCCGCTCCTCAATCAGATCGGCCGCCTCGCCAAAGGCTCCATCTTCTTTCGCGGCGATGACAAACTGGTCGTTCGGCTCCAGCGGATCCTCGATATCAGGGAGCCGAAAACTTCGCTTGTAGTCCCCGTCGAGCTTGATGCGCCAGCCCGACATGTTCACCGGCCGGTGATATTCGTTGCGAAGCTCAATGAAGACGTCATCCGGGTCGTAGTTGCCGTCGTCATCGACACTCCCCGCCCAGCCGATCTCGTTGATCTGCACGGAACCACGCTCGGCGCTGGTGGGCTCACCCTCGGTCTCCCAGCGATACAGAATCTGTTCGTCGGAAGCACCGGGATCGTCGTTGCAGGCGATCCACATCGGGGTGCTCACCACGACCAGTGCCAACAGCCAGGCAATGTTTTTCGTTGCGTTCATTTTGCAGACCTTCTCAAAAATTCAGCGTTGCACCGGCGGAGACAGCCCAGAAATTCTGCAGGTTGTCTGCGCTTCCCCGGGAGCTGCCGACGTTGCGTGTAATCTCGTGCTCGTAGAACGAACCGGGCAGAAACACTCCGCCCATCCCGTAGATCATCAGCGCGTCATTGGCGGCGAAGGAGAGGCTGGTGTTCAACTCCAGCCCCAGATCGCGACCCAGTCGGTCCTGAGCCTGCAACTCGTCGCGCGAGTAACCCGACGGAAGCCGGTCGCCCGCTTCTTCACGGTTGCCCTCCGAAAGCTGCGTTCCACCGGTATCCCAGTACTGCCAGGCGCCAACGTCCAACCGCAGCCCCACCGGCAGTCCCACGCCTACGCCGGCGTGGACGAATTCGGTGCCGCTTTCGCGCTGAATGTCGTGTTCGCTGTGGTGGATGCCTTCCTGGCCGA
>SKMT01000207.1 GCA_007120915.1 Myxococcales bacterium
AGAGCCCAGCACCCAGAGCCCAGCACCCAGAGCCCAGCACCCAGAGCCCAGCACCCAGCGCCCAGCACCCAGCGCCCAGCACCCACTTTCCATACCACCTGCGCAGGTGGTATTACTGTTCCATCGCCTGATGGATGGATCTTCTGCTGGAGCACCCCGATGAAAAGCAACGTACTGCTCGCCGCTTTGACGCTGATGTTCGCCCTGCTTGCCGGTTGTGTAACCGAAGAGACCCACACCGATTACGACTGCTGTCTCAACGGTCAGTACTACGACTGCGCTGATGAGGACGAATTCCAGACCTGCAACCTCAACGACGGCGCCTCCGAGTGCACCCGGGACGCCTCCCGCGACGACGAGTGCAACGACTGATCCTTTGGTCATCCCCTGCCCGGAGCACACCGATGAAGCGCATCCTGCTCACCTCGCTGTTCGCCCTGACCACCATTGGCTTTGGCGCCGCCGTGACCACCGGCTGCGGCAGCGACGAGCCGGACGTGCTCGAATGCGACGGAGACTGCGGCTGCGATGAAGAAACGCGCACCTGCAACTGCTCCGGGGGAACGGACTGTGTCATCGAGGGCGCCGAGGATCTGACCTTCGAGTGCGACGGCAACGCCGACTGTGATCTGACCTGCGGCACCGACTGCCACGTCATCTGCCCTGGCACCACCACCTGCACCGCCACCCTCACCGGCTACGCCAGCGCCGAATGCCAGGGCACCGGCACTTGTGAGTACTACTGCGACACCGACTGCGACATCGACTGCGGCAGCAACACCGACTGCACCGTCAACTGCCACGACGACTGCGACGAATTAGACGACAACGACGGCTGCCGCTGCTAAGCTTCGCCGGTGAGGGTTCGGTGGCAACGCGAACCTCCGAACCCCACCACCGAACACCCACCACCCAACACCGACCACCGAACACCCAACACCGAACACCCAACACCGAACACCCACCACCCAACACCGACCACCGAACACCCACCACCCAGCGCCCAGAACCCAGAGCCCAGAGCCCAGAGCCCAGCCCCCGGGAGGAGCGCCATGAACCCCCGCCGAGTTGCCCTGACCGTCGCCGCGGCCTATCTGGCGCCTTCCCTGATCTACATCTACATCTCCTCAACCATCGTCGCCGATGTCGCTGTCGACGCCGAACAGGCCGCCACCATCGAAATCCTCAAGGGGCTGGCCTTTGTGACCTTCAGCGCCCTGCTCATCGGTGGGATCACCTGGAAGATACTCCGCCGGCTCGACAACCAGCGCCGCCGCGCCCGGCGGATGCGAGAAGAACTGTTGGAGGCCCGCGCTCACCACGGCGCAAACCTACTGGCCGCCTCGCTGGCCCACGACATCAATAACGAACTGACTGTACTTCGAAGCAACAACAATGTTTTGCTGCGTCGCGATAACGTCGATGACTGGATACAGGAGTTGTCTGAAGACCAGGCGGTAGCCATCGACTCGCTTCTCGATCTGCTCGAGCGGCTCGATAACTCCGTGCTCCAGCAGGATCTTACCGCCACCTGCGACCTCGACCTCGCAGATCTGACCAAATCGACCATCGATTCTCTGCGGTCCCATTCGCTGTTGGAAAACTGCGCACTGCGTATCGACATCGACGTCGACTCCTCCCGCATCCACGGCGCCCCGGCGCTGCTTCGCCAGGCGCTGGTCAATCTGGTCTTCAATGCCGCCCAGGCCACCGACGCGCAGGGGACTATCGAGGTCGATCTGTGCTCTCCCGACGACAGCCTGCTGCTGCAGGTCCACGACGACGGCCCCGGGGTTCCCCCCGACGAACGCCACCGAATCTTCGACGCCTTCGTCACCGGCCGCAAACAAGGCAGCGGGCTGGGGCTGTTTTCGGTACGCGCCTGCGCCGAAGCCCACGGCGGCAACATCACCGTCGACGACTCTTCGCTGGGCGGGGCACTCTTTTCTCTCGAACTGCCCGCCGATTCCAACGATAGCGTCCGCCTCAACTCGGCATTGGCCTCATCCACCTGAACACTCCCCCCGTTCGCCCCCCACCTCCGAGGCTCCCACACAGCGCTCCCGGAGCGCTGCCGGCCCGGCGGCGATGCTCCCACACAGCGATCACGGAGCGCTGCCGGCCCGGCGGCAAAGCTCCCACGGAGCGATATCCGGCCCCCCGCCGGCTCGGCGGCGAAGCTCCCTCGGAGCGATCCCTGGACCGCCGCCGGCTCGGCGGCGAAGCTCCCACGGAGCGATCACGGACCGCTGCCGGCCCGGCGGCGAAGCTCCCACGGAGCGATCACGGACCGCTGCCGGCCCGGCGGCAAAGCTCCCACGGAGCGATCACGGACCGCTGCCGGCCCGGCGGCGAAGCTCCCACGGAGCGATCCTGGACCGCTGCCGGCTCGGCGGCGAAGCTCCCTCGGAGCGATCCCGACCCCCATCAGCTCCCACGGCCCCAGACCGAACCGTTGATGGTCCACACCGCTGGATACCCCCAGCCAAGGCTGAGGGCTGAGCGGGGCACTGGCTCGCCATTTCGGGGCAAGCCCCGGGCTCGCACCGCCT
>SKMT01000608.1 GCA_007120915.1 Myxococcales bacterium
AACCGGGCTGATGACCGACGTGGTGCTAGCAGTTCAAAGCGGTTCACCCGCGGCGCAAGGCCGCAGGGCTCTAGACCCCGGGTGACGACCGTCAGACCCCCGCGGCCTTGCGCCGCGTCGCCGCCAGCTCGTCGTTGGTCAGCCCCCATACTGCGGCGGCAGTGCGGTCGATGTCGGCCTTGAGCGCGGCGATGGCATCGACGTCGCCGTCGGCGGCGGACTGATGGCACATCCGCGACAACTCGGCGAGTTGTCGGTGCCGTTCGCTGTCAGCGAACGCGGGGATGGCGACGGTGTCGAGAATATGCGCCGACGCGAAGCCTTTGCCCGTGGAGTAGCAGCGCACCAGCACGTCGGCGGGCGAGGAGTTGAACAGCGCACAGAAATAGTGCGCTTCGTCGGGGGCCTCGAAGGGCACGAAGGTGATGGTTTCCTGTGGGAGCACGACCCGCCCGTCGTCGGTGGGGCCGACGACGGCGGCGCGTAGTTTCGTGTCGATGCGCTGCCAGCAGACCTTCCAGGGCGCCATGGTGTAGGGGCCGACCCCGTACATCGAGTAGAACGGGTCCGACGGTTTGTAGTAACGCCGAAACAGCGACCGGCCCCGCAGTGTGCCGCGCTGCGGGTCATCGGGGTCGCCTTCGAACTGCCGGAAGTAGCGATAGGTGTTCGGGAAGTCGCGCTTCATCGTCGACTCGGGGATTCCCGATCGGGTTTCGGGATCTTGGGCGAGCACGATGGCGCCCTTTGGGCGGGCACACCACCGTTCTAGCTCCCCGCTTCGAAGCAGGGGAAAGAGCCGCTCGTTTTCGATCCGATGTTCGAGGTGGTCGACCTGAATGCGCCCGACGTCGTAGAGGTTCTCGACTACCGTGCAGTCGCCGTCGCGGTGCAGTTCGCGCACCCAGTAGCAGCCGTTGAGCCCGCCGCTGTTTACCCCTTCGTAGGCGGTGTAGTCGGAGGGGCCGATGACCCTGGTGATGCCGGCGAGCACCGCCGGTGGGGCGACCAGCCAGGGAGCGGGGCGGTGGTTGGGGTCGACGGGGCGGGCAGCCCGTTCGTCGACGGTCAACTCCTGACGTGCCTCCGACAGCGACAGTTCGGCGCCGATGGTGGACGTGGCATCGGGGTGGAACACCCGGTAGGCGACGGGATAGTCGAAGGGGTCGGTCGACTTCTGCAGGGTCAACACGGCGGTCTGGGTGGAGGCGCCTGCAAAGGGCTGGAGTGCCGTGAAATCGTCGACGCCCACCGGATTGAGATAGACGGTCTCGTCGCCGTCGTCGTACTGGAATCGGCGAAACCCGTCGCCGGCGCCTTTGGACTTGAACACCGAGGCGGTGATCACAAAGCCGAGCCGACCCCCTTCGGCGAGATACTCATCGCAGCAGGCGTAGGTAAACAGCATCGACAGGTCTTTTTTCCCGCCGCCGAGCCGGGCCTTGGCCCCGGAGAGCGAGAAGAGCCCGTAGGACTGCCACAGCGGTTTGGTCTGGCGGCGGAGCTGTTCGGGCAGATGTTCCCAGTGAATCCAGGGGGGATTGCCGGCGATGACGTCGAACTTCTGCAATGAGGGGCGGTCGTCGCCGGGGGCGAACAGCTCCACCGTTCCACCGGGGGGAAGGGCATTGCAGCAGTACACCGGGATTTCGACGGGGCTGTCCGAGTCGATGACGTCGGCGATGGCGCAGAGGATGTTCGCCCGCGCCGCCAGTGCGGCCAGGGGATTTAAATCGAAGCCCGCCAGGTGAGCCAACGACGCATCTGCGAACGCCCGGAGGTTGTCGCAACGGCGTTGAAGCTGTCGCATCGCCGCCATCAGAAAGGTGCCGGACCCACAGGCCGGATCGAGAAGCCGGCAGCCCGGCTCACCGTCGTAGCCGGTGCGCTGAAGGGTCAGCTCTGCGAGCCACCGCGGCGTGTAGTACTCGCCCAGATCGTGGCGGACCGCCCGGGGCAGAAGGTTCTGGTAGAGACTCCGGAAAATATCGACGGGGCCGGCTTCAGACTCGACTTCGAGGCGCCCGATCTTCTCCAGGAGTTCGGCCAGGGCATCTTCGAGTTGCGGTGTTTGAGCCTGGAGATACCAGTCGAACAGATCGTCATCGAGGAAGTTGTCGACCCCGCATCTTCGCCAGGACTCGTCGTCTTCGAGCCGCTCACAGATGCGCCAGACGCCCGGCGCGGATGTGTCGTCGACGAGCCCGATGACTCGGGCGGTGACGGCTTTGACCAGGAAGGCGTAGCAGGTCTGAACGGCGAGCAGAAGCGTGGGCCCATCGGTGTGATCCACCCCGTAGAGGTCGGCGAGTCGGTCGGCCCACCCACCGTCGGCCTGCGCGTCGGACTGAGGGCCGAAGAGCCGGCGCAAAAGCTGCTGCCAGACGTCGCGGCGGTTGTCGTCGAGCCCACCGGCGGCGTCGACGAGGGCGGTGATGGTTCGCCGTGCCGTCGACTCCGCGCCGATGCCGAAGTGGGTATTCAACGCCCCCGGGTCAACGGCGGGGCGGTCGGATGGATTGCCGGAACAGCTCATTGAGAACGTAGGC
>SKMT01000256.1 GCA_007120915.1 Myxococcales bacterium
GTGCTCGAAGAGTGGCTCATCGAGCTGCCCGAGCGCGACGAGCTGGTGGCGATGGCAACAGCGGGGGAGCGGAGGCTGGCGAGCCTGGAGGCACAAGCGCAGGTTGCCTCCGCCCAGATCGATCTGGTCGACGAGCGCACCCGGCCGAGCCCACGGCTGATGGCAGGGTACATGAACCGGCCGCCGATGTGGGAGATGGACGGGCCGAGGGACCAGATGTTCGAGGTGGGAATCTCGATTCCGATTCCGATTTTCCGGGGGCAGTACGACGCCGAAGCGTCGCAATGGCAACAGGCGCAACAGGCGGTGGAACTTCAGCGCTCGCAGCTTGCGGACGATGTGCGGGGAGAGATCGAAGAGCTGCTCGAGGAGTGGGAAGCCGACGAAGAGCGGCTTGTGCGCCACGAGCGAGAGTTGTTGCCGCTGGCCCGGGATCTGGCCGGCCAGGTTCTGGTGGGCATGGAGGTGGGGCAGCGCACGGCGTCGGACTTTTTGACGGCTCTGCAGCAGGAGATCGAACTGGAGGGTGCGATCATCGAGCTGCGGGCCGACCAGGTGACACGACTGATGGAATTTCAACGGCTTACGGGAGGGTCCCTCGGCGCAGACCAGGCCTGGGCGTATCCGGAAGAGTATGGAGGTCAACGATGAAGCTGGGCGAGAAATTGAAAGCAAACGCGAAGTACGTCGTTTTGGCGCTGGCAGTGGCGCTTGTGGCCTTCGGGGTGGGTCGGTGCAGCGTGGGAGATCCGGAGGACGACGAGGTGGAGGACGCCGAGGAGGCGGCCACAGAGTACACCTGCCCGATGCACCCGGAGGTGCGCCAGCCGGAGATGGGCACCTGTCCGATCTGCCACATGGATCTGGTGCCGGCCGATGAGGTCGACGGAGAAGGGGACAGCCCCGGGATTCACCTGGACGACTACCAGGCGCGGCTGGCCGGAGTGGCGACCACCAGGGTGGAGGAAGGCGTGGTGACCGACGAGCTGAAGGTGTTCGGTCGGGTGGAGGTCGACGAAGAGGCGGAGGTCGATATTTCAGCCTGGGCCGGGGGGCGGATCGAACAGCTCGATGTCAGTGCCAGCGGAGAGCGGGTGCAGCGAGGCCAGAGGCTGGCGAGGATTTACAGCCCCAAGCTGTATTCGGCGCAGCGAAGTCTGGTGCAGGCGGTCGAGAACATGGAGGACGCCGAAGCGTCGGAAAGTCAGCGGCGGGTGGAGGCGGCGCGGTCGTCGGTTCGGGCGGCGCGCACGGAGCTGCGTCTTCTGGGCGTGGATGAGCGCCAGATCGACGAGATCGAGGAGACGAAGCAGGCCCGGGAGACCATCGATGTCTTTGCCACCGCCACCGGCACGATTCAACAGCGGCATGTCTCCGCCGGTGACTACGTCGATGAAGGAGAGCGGATTCTGTCGCTGGCGCCGCTGGATACGGTGTGGGGTCAGCTCGAGATCTACGAGCGGGATCTGAGGCACGTGTCGGTGGGAACGCCGGTGGTGGTGGATGTTCCGGCGCTGGGCGAGGAGATCGAAACGCGCATCGAGTTTATCTCTCCGGATGTGGGCGAACGTCGGGTGGCACGAGCGCGGGTGGTGCTGGACAACCAGGAGGGCACGTTGAAGCCGGGGATGTATCTGAACGCCGGTGTGGAAGTGTCGGTAGAAGGCGAGGAGACGCTGGCGGTGCCGCGTTCGGCGGTGTTGTGGACCGGGCATCGGTCGCTTGTGTACCTGAAGGACGATGAGCATGACCCGCCGGCGTATGTGCCGCAGCCGGTGAAGCTGGGCCCGCGGATGGGTGACCGGTTTGTCATCGAGGAGGGGCTGTCGGCGGGGGATGTAGTCGTGAAGAGGGGAGCGTTCCGCATCGACGCGGAGCTGCAGCTTGTCAGCGGCCCGTCGATGACCAGTGCGGTCCACGACGCAGGCAAGATGCCGCTGACCGAAGATGAGACGGTGGATGTGCCGCCGGAAGGGGTGGAGTTCGACCCGCCGATCGAACAGGAGCAGTTGCCGAAGGACAGGGAACTGTGGTTCTGCGACATGGGAACCGTGGAGTGGGCGCAGGCCGAAGAGGGGGACGGTGAGTGTCCGATCTGCGGGATGGATCTGACGCATCGCGAAGCAGCGTCGACCGACGAGGACGAAGCCAACGACGATCACGACCACGACCACGACCACGGGGGACACAACCATGCACACTGAGTCGAGTCGCGAGTCCAAGAGCTGGTTGACCCGCCTCATCGAGGGGTGTCTGCGCCAGCGGTTCGTCGTCATCATGGTCACAGCGCTGGCCGTACTGTGGGGGCTGTGGGTTGCACCGTTTCCGTGGATGGACAACATCGACACCGATCTGCCGGTTGTCGGCGGTCTGGGGGAGATGGAACGGCCCCAGGTACCGGTGGATGCGATCCCGGATCTGGGGGAAAATCAGCAGATCGTGTACGCCGAATGGCCGGGGAGGTCGCCGCAGGACGTCGAAGATCAGGTGACCTATCCGCTCAGCGTCGAGTTGCAGGGAATCCCCGGTGTGGAGACGATTCGA
>SKMT01000275.1 GCA_007120915.1 Myxococcales bacterium
AGCGACTGGAAGGTGGTGCCGTCAGCCGGCGAGACGTGCGTTTCAGTCAATCTTTCGTTCGTTTAGCAGCGTCTGAAGCGCCGGAGAGTCCTCGCCGGCTCTCTCCCGCTGGTCAACGAACTCGCCCAGAAGCAGGCGAGTCTGCTCGCCGACCTTTGTGAAATGCACACGCAGATAGGTCTCCAGATCAAAGGGGGGAACCTTCGGGGCCGCGATCAGCGCCCCGCTGAACGTCAGCGGCGACAACAACCTCGCCGCCAGCGGCCGCTTCGTGTCCAGATACTCTTCGACCGCCCCCATCGCCTCGTCGACGACATCAGCCAAAAGCCCCATCGCCTCCTTGTCGCCCCGCAGCTTCGACAGCGACCAGTCCTGCGTCTCCAGAACGGCGACGAAGGGAATCAGCACCGCCGATCCAAAAGCGGCGCGTCGCGCCAGGTTTTTGACCCGCCGTGCCGACATCCCTCCCTTCTTCAACGCGCTGACCACCGGGTCGATCCGGTCGGTGGGCCCTTCGAAAAACGCCGGCGTCATCGGTGGCAGCCAAAAGGCTGTTCCCGGCTGTGGGGCCGTCTCCCCCTGCATCGGTGCCGGATAGGCCACCGCCGTGATCAGCCCGGCGCCGATGCGCTCTTCGTCGATGTACCGACCCAGAAACTCCCGGTCCTCAAGCCCCGGAGTCAGCGTGATCACCGTCGCCTCCCCGGTGGCCGGACCAAACTCCTCGATCCACTCACCCCTCAGCCCCGTGGAAGGGATGCACAACACAATCGCGTCGTAGTGCCGTTCACGTATCTGCCCGGGCGCCGTTCGCACCGCCTCCGGGATAAACTTCATCGGGTCATCCAGCCCCTGGCTGCGGTCGTAGACCGTAAAGCCTTCCGCCGCCTCTTCGGCGTACTCCGGGCGCACGTATACCTCCACCGTTGCCCCGCCTCGCTGGAAGATGTGGCCATACAACTGGCCCACGGAACCGGCCCCCACGATCAACACGCGTAGTTGTTGCGCCATCTATTCCCCCGGTTACATGCAGGTTCCCGGACCGATGATCTTGAGGGTGTGCTTTCCGTTGTAGATGCCGATGCCCACCTTGTCGTACTGCTCACACATCTGGTTGCGGCAGTGCCCGGGGCTGTCCATCCAGCCCTGGAAGATGTTCTCCGGGGTCGTCATCCAGTCGTAGATATTTTCGGCGGCCGTGGTCAACGGGCCGGGCACGATGGCGACGCGCTCTGACGGCGTCACCCCCTCCGGGGTGTTATGGTCGTAGTAGTTTCGCCCGTCCTGGTCCCAACTGTGGATTCGCGCCGCACACTGCAGTTGCGGATCCATCTCCAGCGGCGCCGACGGACCATAGGTTGTGTCCCCGCACTCCTGCTCCTCGTCGCGAGCGTCGTTGATCATGTCCAGGATGTACTGCTCGTCGTCTGTGGCCTGACAGTCCCAGGAGGCGGCCAGCTCGTCGCAGTCGATATCGAAGTTGTCCCACGGATCGGAGCCGTCGTGGGTGTCATCCCAGTAGTCCAACCCGCAGTCATCGGGGTCCGCCGGGTCGGTGGGCCCTGCGTCATCGCCGGCGTCATCACCAGCGTCGTCCTGGACGTCCGGATCATCGCCGGCATCAGAAGCGTCGGAAGTATCAGAGGCGTCAGAACCACCGGACGTATCTTCCGGCGATGTAGGCCCCGTATCCGATGCGTCCTGCGATGAATCCCCGGCGTCCCGGCTGTCATCCTGCGCGTCGTCCTGCATGCCGACGTCGCCCGGCGCCTCCTCCGGCGCCTCCGTAGCCTGACAACCCGCCGTCCCAATCCACATCACAACGACAACCGCTGCTAACCAGCGCGAACGTTTGACGAAATCACACATCATCTCTCTCCTCCGATAATCCGGCGCGCCTGCGCGGCGCAAAGCAATCATTCCATCCAATTCCCCAGAAGCGTATCACTTCCGGCGTTGTCGTTCATCCCATCTCAAGCAGTGTGATCATCGCCCGCAGGTCGACAGCCAACCACAATCAATGATGTAACATCCCCCTATCTCCAGTATCTCCATATCCCCTTCTGCTTACACGTAGAGCCTCCCGACCGGTGACGAATCACCTCAGCAACCCCGTCGGCGCCGTCTACAGCGGGTTTTCGAACTCCGCGGGGCTGAAGAAGTCACAGTCGTCCATTCCTATCTGCTGCTGGCAGGGGTCGTCGGAGATCTCTTCGCCGGCGTTGGCGAGAAACCAGCCGACCTGGTTGGTCAGAAACATCGGTGCGTCGAAGCCGCGCTCCGGCTGCGGGACGTTGAAGGTGTGTTCGCCCTGCCGGTCCAGATAACCAAGCCGCAACGCCTGCAGGCCCTGGTCGGTCTGTCGGGTCGCTCGCAACGGGGGAGAGGCAGCCGGTTTGAACGGCCCCTCCGACGGATCGGCACCGTCGGGATGCCAGTTGCCTTCGTCCAGGTCGTCCGGGTCGAACAGTGTCTCCGAAAACTCGGGGAACCGATCCAACTCGGCGATCCCTTCGTACACGAAGTTGTCGATCAGCATCTGGTTTTCCGTCATGTCATAGGCGTCGTTGGCCTCATGAACGTCGATGGCCCCGGCGACCCGACCGATGGCGATAGAGGCGCTGATGGGTACGACCTGGTCACCCAACGTTCCGACGCTGAGCATGTTGGTGTGACCGGACCGAAAGCCGTCCGATTCGTAGGAAAACTCACCGGGATAGCGGTGGTACTGCGACGCCCAGCTCGCCGGGTCGACCGGCTCCATCAGAAACTGAGCGTAGTTGACGAACCGCCGAAACTGCGGCGTCTGCCGGGTCATGCCCCATCCATCCGACAGTGCCGCCAGCGGCGCGTCGGCGGGGTAGAGAACCCCGGCGTGGACCGCGTTGTGCTCGAAGGTGTCGATAGTGGTGTCCAACTCCCCCTCTTCGTCGTAGATCTCCACGACCAGCGAATCGCCGAATTCGGTGGGATCGTCGACGAGCCGACGCTGATATTCGTCGTTGTACTCTTCGGGCAGCTCGGATGGATCGACATCGGGACCGTACTCATCCCAGATCTCGCTGCCGGGGTCGAAACCCAACTGCACACGTCGGTCGGCGGGCCGAGTCGCCGAGGCTGCCACGCCCAGCCGAAATGTCCCGTCGTCGACCACCGCTTCACCCCGGGTGTGTTCGGGGGGAAGCTCGTCGAGCTGCTCGCGCTCTTTGTTTCGCACCACCACCTGCTGCCCCTCTTCGAGAGCCGGGATCTGGGCGAACCGCACATGCTGCACGTCGTCTCCCGCCGGCACGATCCACTCCAGATTGGTGGCTGTGCCCTCCGCATCGGGACTTCCCACCAACACCGGGCCCATCAGCGGCAGCATCACCCCCGCGCGCACGATGTTGTTGGTCGAGCGCACCGCAATATCGATCAACCCCGCTCCCCCGGCGTTGGACGCGGCGGCGACCACCGCCGGGTCCGCCCCGGCGAGCACCGACGACTGGATCCCGCCCAGCGACGTCCCCCAGCTTACGTAGGGCCGCTCACCGCCCAGGTCGACGGTACCGTCGCCGGTGAAATCCCCCGCCAATCCCCGCTCTCCCTGCGGGAGGTGATCCCAGTCCGCCTTCAGCGACTCGTTCGTCGAGGTGAACTCGAACCCGTAGCTGCCCTCGCCGAACGTGCGCTCGCCGTCGAAGCTGCGAAGGGTGCGGATAAACTGCATCTGGTCGATCGTGGTCTGACGGATGACATCGCGGGTCTGCAGCAGATCGGAGGTGAAATAGTCCGCCCCGGAGTTGGGCTCTCCGTCGTTGTTCAAATCCCGGGCCCGATGGATGTCCAACACCTCCGGCAGCCGCTCAAGATCGTGGTTTTCGGATACCATCTCCAGCGCAGTCTGGTACTCGTCGGGGATCGCCACCCCGTGGCCCGGCGACTCCACCGTACAGGTTGCAAATCCAAACTTGGCCATCGTGCCCGCAAACACGAGAAGCTCAAACCGCGTGGAGCTGATGGCGTGGCTGTAGATGATGGTCGGGAAGGGGGCACCGCCTGCTCCCTTCTGCTCGGGGATGGCGCACAAAAACGGCACTTCCGCAGCTCGAACCTGCTTGGTGCCGCGGCGGGTGTCAATTTCGGTGACCACCTCCCCTAACTGTTCGTCATCGCCTTCGCGAAGCCCGGCGAAGTCCGGTGATAGAAAGGTGCCGCTGACAAAATGGTCGATGCTCAACAACGACTCCTCAAGCGCGTCGATCGGCTCGTCGCCCACCTCCTGGGCTGCGATGGGCAACATCGTCTCCACCACCTCGTCGAGCTCAAACGTCAGCGGCCGATCACTGGTGCCGGTCACGTCGTGAACCATGTGCAGCCGCGGCGGGAACAACTCCTCGATCTCCGCCATCGGCCCCTCGCCGTACAGCCCGGCCCGGATATCGTTGAGCGACGCCGACGGCGCTCCCGTAGTGAAGCTGAAGCCAAACCGCATCTGCGACAGGTCTTCATCGAACCGCTCCGGCAGCGCCTCAGGTAGAATCTCGATCAGCGGGGCCAACTGCTCGGTCTGATCCGGGTCGGCTACCGTATCGAAGGGGCTGTCCACGGGCTGTTCTTCCTTGCCCTGGACCTGATCGCTGAGCACCACCGCGTAGGTGGTCTCCGGGCGAAGCGCGCGAACGGGGCGAAGAATCAATGTGTCCGTCTGCCGTTCGTAAAAGTCGAGCAACTGCCCCGGCTGAAGCGGGTCGGCCTCCGGATCCAACAGATTCGGCTCGCCGCCGTGATGGTCTGCCGTGGGAAACAACAGGTTCGTGCCGTCGCTTTTGGGGTCGTGGGCGTAATAGCCGTCCGGTCGCGAATGGGTCAGCGGGTAGTTGCCAAGGCCCATATCGAGCAGCCGAAACTGCCCGTACTCCGGGCTGGAGGGGTCGACATCGACCAGAAACACGGCGTGCTCCGAGAAGTCGGGGCTGCTGGTTTGATGCCGGTCAACCAGCGCCTCGACGTCCAGCGCGTCATCGAAGGAGACGGTGATCGGCGAGAACACCCCGAACCCCGCCTTCTGGTTGATGGCGTCCAGAAGCCGGCCCTCCTCGCTGGCCTCCCCGCCGCCGGGAAGATCGACGGCCAAACCGGTGGGGGAGCTGTCGTCCTGGCGGGTAAACGCGTTGTTGGGAAACGGCGCATTCGGAAAGGGACGCACATCGGTATCAAACTGTACCGCCGGCCCTCCCGACGGGTCGGCCTCACCCATCCCCTCCGGCGCTTCCAGAACATCCGGATCTGAACAGGCCCCTGCCGCAAACACCAACAGCGACAGACCGACGACACCGACCATCCCGACCAGGGCTGTACGGGTTGAAACCATGATTTGCTCCCAGCAAAAGCGACCACTCAGCTCAATTCTTCGCGGTACCATTCTCGATTGCACATCTGCGATGTCATCAACCAACAGGACTCTATCGCAGTCGGATGCCCCGAACAAATCACCACCATCCCGGTGCAATTACGACAGCAGGACGCTCAACCGTTTGACCGCTTCGTGCGCCGGAATGTAGCTGCGACCGACTGGAGGCCTCCGGGCGCAAGGAGTTCGGGAGTCGGAGCCAAACCAACCTCCGATGGTCAATGACACTCTTCATTGCCGGCCATCGACACAACCACTACGCTGAAATTCGTCCTGACAACACTTCCCCTTCGGAGTCGTGATAATGTCTCCTCGATTCGGCTGCTCCGCCGTCTTACTCATTGCCACAGCCCTGCTGGCCTTCGGCTGCGAAGGCGATGTCGACTCCACCGACAATGACACCACCGCCGATGTCGGCACCGAAGATGCCAGCGCCCCCCCCGGAGACGTCACCGACGACGCAGGTGATGACGCCGGTGACTCCGGTGACGACACCGACACCGGGCACGACAACGGCGAACAGCCGGATCCGGATCTACTCGAACCGGGGGAGCCGTCGCTGTGGCTGGAGTTTGATTCGGTGTTGGTCGAACACGACATCCGCGGCGGATCCACCTCGGTGAACTGCCGGTATCGCGACGGCAACGGCCTGCTGAAACCGGACCAACCCGACGACATCGTAATCGACGTCGAAGGCTATGAAGATGTCGACGACGATGGCCGCTACAGCTTTGCGGAAGCCGGGGTCTACGAGGTGAGTTGCTCATCAGATTCACTGCAACTTCACACCGACGACGAAATCATCGTCGCCTTCGAGGGGATGGACTTCCGACTCGTCGATCTCGCCGAACGCATCGGGGCACTTCAGCAACACTGGCTCGAACTTGCGGCGCTGCTCGACGAAGAAGAGCCGGCCGCCGAGGACATCGAAACCGTTCTCGACGAACTGCAACAGACCGCCGACGGGCTCACCGACGATCTGCCCTCCTCGTTGTTGGTCGAACATCCCGACGGATGGCCCGAAATCGGTGACCTGGAGGACGAGGGGTTTACCCCTGGTTCCGACGACGACCAGTTCGGCGAACTGCTCGATGATCTCATCGACGAGCACGAAACCTATCGCCAGGCAATCGGCGGGCTGTCCCTGGATATGACCGACGAAGAGCTGGACGCCGTCGAAACGCCGCTGGGCGAGCTTCATCTCAGCCTCGAGCAGTTTGACCAGCTCGACCCCAGCGAACATGCGATCTGGGCGAACCGCCAGCAACTGGTCGAGCTGCTCGAACAGATCGCGGTGACCGCCGAGTTTCAGGTCGACGTCATCACCGGCCTGGCCACCGAAGAACCGGTCAACGCCTCG
Organism: Myxococcales bacterium; assembly: GCA_007120915.1. GTDB lineage: Bacteria > Myxococcota_A > Bradymonadia > Bradymonadales > Bradymonadaceae > SLJM01. The sequence goes on from SKMT01000275.1 coordinate 6,753, forward strand.
CTGGTCGGCCAACTCGGCGTGGCAGCACTGAAAGTAGGCTGGGACCGCTTCGGCTTCTCCCCGATGGGCTGGTACAAAGACCAGCTCAAAAAGGCCGGGAGAGCCATCACCGTCTCCCTGGTCAACATGACCATCGCCGGGGCCTTCAATCACTTCATCAACCCCCTTCCCGGTGCTCCCGACATCTCATCGATCCACGGCAGCGCCGCCGGCTTCGTCTGCAGCGGTGTACCCTTTACCGCCCACGGTTCCTTTCAGACCCCACATGACCGAAACACCTTCTACTTCATCCCCCCCGCCTCGGTGTATCCGATCTTCGAAATTGTCGATCTCGTCAGCCAGCTCAACGACCTGAAAGGCGCTCTGAACAACGCCGCCGAAAACCTCGACATCGTCACCGAGATCATGTTCTACAACGAGCTCGAAAAGACGATCTCCGAGATCATGGGATTTACCACCCCCGATGCCTTCATCGTCGAACTTCAACCGGACTCGGGAGACCAGGAATTTCTGGAATTCGGCGCACTTCCCCCGGATATGAACCCCGGATCGTTCCCGGCAGCCGGAACGTTCTTTCCCATCGATAGTCTGTACGGCTTCGGCTATGCCCACGAGGTCAACGTCGTACAGGGCGAGTGTGGGTGAACTCAATTCCCCCGCTGCACCATCACCTCGCGCCGCGCCGGGCTGTGTTGGAGGAATTGGAAGCTATGGCTCCACGGACAGATCCCCCTGCTGACGGGCTCGACGCTGCATCTGATGTAGAAGTTCTCCGGCTTTGAATCCCGCCGGCGGTATGGTTTACCCGCATCCCACACGCCACAGCGGCCCCTGCGTCAGCCCGGGCCAGATCGCCGGTGCAACTGCTCACACAGACGGGAGTACATCGAATGTGGATTTTCAACCGCCCGGTTCACCTCATCGCATGTTCGCTGGCCGCGCTGTTTGTGGCCCCTGTCCTGTTGTACGGCTGTGACGGCGACGGCGAGCCCGGCGACAGCGAGCCCGATGACGCCGGAGTGGCAGACACCGCAGATGACACCAGAGACGCCGACGACGGTCCCCCTCAGCTTCCGGAGTCCAGTTGTGAGCCCCCCGTCGAGCCCGTGGACACCTCCGAGCCCGACGAGGTCGTCGGCGACGGCACCGCCGACTCCTGCACCCACGACCAGCTCGCCGAGGCCGTCGACGGTGGCGGGATCGTCGTCTTCGACTGCGGCGACGACGAGGTGACCATCGAGCTGACCGAGGCGATCGAGCTGTCCACCGACGAGGACACGGTCATCGACGGCGAAGAACAGGTCCGCATCACCGCCGGCGGTGACGACGACCACCGGCTGTTCGAGTATCACTCCCCGGACTACCGGGCCACCGACACCCTGGTGGTGCTGCAAGGGTTGACGCTGGAGGGCGGTGTGGCGCCGGGGGAGGACTTCGTCGATCAGGATCCGGACAACGAGGAATGCGCCTGGGGGTATCGCGACGGCGAGGGAGGTGCGGTGCGGATGCGCGACGGGCGGCTGCACGTGATCGACTCCGTGTTTCGCAACAACCGCGCCGTCGACGTCGGCCCCGACACCGGCGGAGGAGCCATCTATGCGGTGGGAGCAAAGGAGGTCGTCGTCACCGGAAGCTCCTTCATCGACAACGAGGGTTCCAACGGCGGTGCCGTCGGCCTGCTGCAGTCCGACGGGCTGTTCTACAACACCGAATTCCGCTCCAACCGCGCCACCGGCGAGGGCGCCAATTTCGGGGGCGCCGAGGGCTGCCCCGAGTTCAACCACGCCGAACAGGGCGGGGCCGGAGGCAACGGCGGCGCCGTTGTCATCGACGGCGCCGATGTCGACGACGTCGAGTTCTGCGGGGTCACCTTCCGGGACAACGACGCCGGCGCGCTGGGCACCGTGTTCCGAACCCCGAACACCCACCGCGACGACACCAGCTTTCACCGCTGCCATTTTGAGGGCAACCACACCCACGACGGCGGCGGCGCAATCTGGATGCAGGACATGGAGTTGACGATGACCGAAAGCGCTGTCATCGGCAACTCCTCCGACGGACTCGGCGGTGGGGTGCGGGTTGACCAGGGCCCCCACGGCAGCACGCTGTTCATCGAGAACACCACCATCGCCAACAACACCGTCGACGAATCCCTGGGCGCCGGGCTGGTGTTCGGCGGTCAGGGACAGTTGCGAAACGTCACCTTCGCCGACAACGAAGTTACCGGTGGCGAGGGCTACTTCGGCGCCGCCATCGTCGCCCACGGTGATGACGCCACGCAGTTGTCGGTGCACAACACCCTGTTCGCCGACAACATCGACCACCACCCCTACACGCCGATGACCTGTTCGATCGGCTCGCCCGGCGAGCCAGAGGTCTTCCCCGGCGCCCACAATATCCAGTGGCCCGCCACCCGCCACGGCGACGACAGCCGCGAGGACAACCCCTGCGTCGACGACATCCTCTTCGAAGACCCCCTCCTGGGTGACCTCGACGACCAGGACAGCCCCACCCCGGTGGCACTCCCCAACGCTGACAGCCCCCTGATCGGCGCCGCAGACGACTGCCCCGACGTCGACCAGCGAGGCGAACCCCGACCCGACTCCGGCTGCACCATCGGCGCCGTCGAACCGCAGTAAGCGGCCCGCCGCCACAGCGCCAGCCCCTGCGCCTCACCGATCGGAGGGCTAACCATATTGCGAAACGCCGCTAGATCGCCCACCATGCTTCTCAACCGGTACCAATCCACGGGGCAATAATTTGAATTCTTAACAATGGATAGATGATGATCCGACCACGCCTAACCCTGTTTGTATTGCTGTTTGTGTACCTGACCGCATCGGTTGGATGCGACGCCATCGGCGCTTCCGACAACCAGGATGAAACGGCATCCGAGCAGCCGGACGAAGGTTCAAACCCCGGCGGCGCCGATGAAGGCCAAGAACGCGATCACCCCCCCGAAGATCTGACCCTCGACGGAACCGACGAAGAAGCATTCGACGAATCCTGGCAGACGATCAACGCAAACCTTTCAGAACAAAACCAGCTCCGATTCAACGTTGGCATCCTCGCCGCCACCACCGCCGAGTTGGAGCCTGAAGACGACGAGGTCGACACCTCCA
>SKMT01000165.1 GCA_007120915.1 Myxococcales bacterium
CTGCCGGTTTGAGCACATCACCCGCCACTACTACTACAGCCACGCGTCGATCAATCCGCATCGGATCGTACCGGAGGGACCGCGGCTAAACCACGACGCCGACCACGACCGGGATCGGCTCGAAGGGCGCATCATTCGGCGCTGAACCGGCGATCTTCGCTGATGTTCTACGGCGGCGAATCGAGGGCGATACGAAAGATCGGGGGTCATTTTGTCGACAATAGAAGTGGGGGCTGCTCTGGAAGCTGTGCACTACTGCATGATTTCTCGGCCAGATTCACCACAGTAGCCGAACGCATGCATTTCAGGCACAGCACCCCGTGGAACACCAGACGACTGCCAACGACTGACGACCCTCGACAGGAGACCACCATGCTTGCCAAGACTCACTCCGGTGCCGTGCTCGGCATCGACGCCTTTCAGATCGACGTAGAAGTGGACATCACCCTCGGATTTTCGGCGTTCCACCTGGTGGGGCTGCCCGACAGCGCAGTGCGCGAGAGCCGGCTTCGCATCCAGTCGGCGATGGAAAACCTGGCCCTGGAGTTTCCCCGAAGCCAGCGGGTGACCGTCAACCTGGCGCCCGCTTCGATTCGCAAAGATGGCACGGCGCTCGATTTGCCAATTGCCCTGGCGTTGATGGGCGCCCAGGGGGACGTGCCGCTGGCGGGGCCGTTGAACCTTGAGCGCTATCTTATCGTCGGAGAGCTGGCGCTGGACGGGACGGTACGCAAGGTGCGCGGGGTACTGTCTCTGGCTGTGCTGGCCCGCGAAAAGGGCTACGAAGGCGTGATCGTACCGTCGGCCAACGCCGCCGAAGCCGGGGTGGTGCGCGGCATCGAGGTCTTCGCCGTCGATCACCTCCGGTCGCTGATGGCCGCGCTGCAGGGGCGCACCGAGCTTGACGAGCTTCGCTATGACGCCTCCGCTCCCACCCGTGATCCCTTCGACACCGACATCGACTTCGCCCAGGTCGCCGGGCAGAAACCGGTAAAGCGCGCCCTCGAAATCGCCGCCGCCGGCTCCCATAACGTGCTGATGATCGGGCCACCGGGCTGTGGCAAGAGCATGCTGGCGAAGCGGCTTCCCACCATTTTGCCACCCATGACCTTTGAGGAGGCACTGGAGACGACGCGTATCTACAGCGTCAGTGGCAATCTTCGCGACGAGGGGCTGATGCAGCGCCGCCCCTTCCGGGCGCCTCATCACACCATCAGCGACGTCGGGCTCGCCGGCGGGGGCAGCGGCATCCCCCGCCCCGGAGAGCTGAGCATGGCCCACAATGGCGTGCTGTTTCTGGATGAAGTTCCCGAGTTTCGCCGCTCCTCGCTGGAGGTGCTGCGCCAGCCGCTGGAAAACGGTGAGGTCACACTGACGCGCAGCATGCTCAGTGTCACCTATCCGGCCTCACTGATGCTGGTGGCGGCGATGAACCCCTGTCGCTGCGGGCATTTTGACGACGAGCGCTGCCAGTGCAGCATCGAGGATGTGCGTCGGTATCGCAATCGGCTCTCCGGGCCCCTGCTGGACCGCATCGACATCCACGTGCAGGTTCCGGCGGTCCCCTACGCCAAGATTCGGTCTGCTTCCCGCGGCGAAACCTCCGCACAGATCCGAAAGCGGGTGCTTGCGGCACGCCGACGACAGACCGAGCGCTTCGACGGGGTCGTACACACCAACAGCCAGATGGGCCCCGATTTGACCAAAGAGCACTGCCCGCTGAGCGATGACTGCCACCGGCTTCTGGAAGCGGCGGTGGACCGCTTCGGGCTGTCGGCCAGAAGCTGTGACCGCATCGTCAAGGTCGCCCGCACCATCGCCGATCTCGCCGGCGATGAGGATCTGGCGACATCACACCTCGCCGAGGCGGTGCAGTATCGAAACCTGGACCGTCAGTCCGACGGCCTCAACCGACTCGCCGGCTGATCGTTGGCGCATTATTCCGGGGCATCATCGGGGCGTTGCACCCGGTGGGTGCCGGTCCACCCGTTGTCAAAGTCGATGTCGTAGACCAGCCGCAGGCCCACATTCCGGGCGCAGGTGTCTGCGGCGATGGTGCGCGTGGAGGCGAGCCGGCAGGCACGCTCGCCCTGGTCCCAGGCGCCTCCCCGGATTGGCATGTCGTCGTCGTTGCCGTCGTCGCACCACTCGTGGACTCCGCCGGCCAGATCGTGGATGCCATACGGCGAGGTGTCGTCGACGAACCTTCCCACCGGTTCCGGCACGCTCTGGTGGGGACGCGACTGCTGCATCTTGCAGAATGTGGCGTCAAACTGGTCTCCCCAGGGAAACAGCCGGGCATCCACTCCCCGCCCCGCTTTTTCCCATTCCGTCTGGGTGGGTAACCGATAGTTGCGCCCGTCGAGCTTGCTGCGCCATCGGCAGTACGCCCGTGCGTCGTGTCCGCTGATTCCGACCACGGGCAACTTCCGCAACTGGTCGTTTGTCGTATCCTCTCTGGAGCGTCGTTGGCTGAAGAACGTCCGCGGTTTCCAGCGGCCAATCTCTTCGTCAAAGCTGACCAGAGCTCGCTGCCC
>SKMT01000463.1 GCA_007120915.1 Myxococcales bacterium
AACGCCCAGCACCCAGCACCCAGCGCCCAGCACCCAGCACCCAGCACCCAGCGCCCAGAGCCCAGAACCCAGCGCCCAGCACCCAGCGCCCAGCGCCCAGTGCCCAGTGCCCAGCACCCAGCGCCCAGCGCCCAGTGCCCAGAGCCCAGAACCCAGCGCCCAGAACCTACCACCAAACACCCGTCCTATGTTAACAACGCCCCGATGAATCAACCGCTGACTGTTGCTGCATGGACACACCGATGGGAACCACCCTGCCCGACCGCCCCATTCTGCTGACCGGATTCCCCGGCCTGCTTAGCGAACGGCTGCTGGGCGAACTCGCCGAGTCGACGGACGCTCCGTTGCACCTGCTCTGTCTGGAAAGCACCGTCGACGACGCCCAACGCCAGCTTGCCCGACTCCAGAACCAGCACCCCCAACTGGAGGGGCGCTGCAATGTCTATGGCGGAGACATCTCCCGGGACCGGCTGGGGCTGTCGGAGCGCGAGTACGACCAACTTACCGAACAGGTCGGCGTGGTCTGGCACCTGGCTGCCATCTACGATCTGTCGGTGCCCCAGGAGATCGCCTATCGCGTCAACGTCGGCGGCACCGCCAACGTCCTCGATTTCTGTGAGGACTGTGAGGACTTCGCCCGGCTCAACTACGTCTCCACCTGCTATGTCGCCGGCGATCGGACCGACAGGGTCTACGAAGATGAACTCGACGTGGGGCAACATCACAAAAACCACTACGAAGCCACCAAGTTCTGGGCCGAAGTGGAAGTACAGCGGCGCCGCGACGAAATTCCGACGGCGATTTTCCGCCCCGCCATCGTCGTCGGGGACTCCAACACCGGAGCCACCGGCAAGTACGACGGCCCCTACTACGTGTTCCGGCTTCTGCATCGGCTCCCGGAGTGGATGCCCGTGCCGACAGTGGGCCGGGGAGACGCCCCGGTAAACCTGGTGCCCATCGACTTCGTCGCCGAGGCGTTGGCAACACTGGGCCGGCGCGAAGACACGGAGGGCAAGGTCTTCCAGCTTGCCGACCCCCACCCGATGACAGCTCGCGAAATCGTGGACACCGTGCTCGAGCTGATGGGCCGGCGGCCCTCGATGGGCCAGTTGCCGGCGTCATTCGTAGAGCGGGCGCTGGAGAACGAAACGGTCGAACAGTGGACCGGCGTGCCCCGCGAAGCGCTGGTGTACTTCAACACCGGCGCTCGCTTCGACACCACCCGCGCCAGCGACGCGCTCGGTGAGGTGGGAATCGAATGCCCACCGCTTGCCGGTTATCTGGACCGACTGATCGATTTTTTCCTGCGCTATCCGGACGAACCGCCCCAGCCGTCGACCTGAACCCAACCATTCCCTTCCCCTTCGGAGCTCGTTGTGATACCGCAATCGCTCGTGCTATACCTCCGTCGGCGGGGATGACACCGCCGGATGCAGGCGACGACCACGGAGCCGCTGATGCGCATCTGCCCCAAATGCAACCGTCATTTTACCGACAACCGGATGTTCTGCCCCGACGATGGCGCCCGTTTAACCGACGCTCAGCAGGCGGGCGGCGACAATCCGGCACCGATGCCCGATACCCTCGACGACTTCGAAGGAGCCGAAACGGTGGTCTCCGAGCCTCGTTCGGAACAAGCATCAAGCGCCTCCCACACCCGCCGAGAGGCTCCTCCAGAACTGACCGGCAGCAACCCCGACAATCGCACAGACTCCAACAACTCCAGGGATCTCTCCATGGACACATCGGACCTGATCGGCGAACGGCTCTTCGGCGAATACGCCATCGTTGACAAACTCGGCGAAGGCGGCATGGGCGCCGTCTACCTGGCCCAGCAAGCATCGATCGACCAGAAAATTGCCGTCAAAGTTCTTCACGAAGAGGCGGCCAACGATCACGAGATGGTTCAGCGGTTTCACCGCGAAGCCCAGGTCGTCTCCATTTTGACCCACCCCAATATCATCCGGGTGTTCATCTTCGGGCGCACCCCGGGCGGGCTGTTGTATCTGGCGATGGAGTACGTCAACGGCATCCCCCTGCGCGACGTCATCGACGGCGGGATGATCGATGAGATGCGGGTGATCAAAATCATGAAGCAGATGTGCAGCGCGCTGTCCGAGGCCCACGACTTCGGGGTGATCCACCGCGATTTGAAGCCGGACAACGTGCTGCTGACGGAGTGGCGCGGCGACGAAGACTTCGTGAAGATCCTGGACTTCGGCATCGCCAAGCTCAAACAGCCGGACAACAAAGAAGAGCAGCAGAAGCTGACCCAGGCCGGCATCGTCTACGGCACCCCCGAGTATCTGTCGCCCGAACAGGCCCAGGCGCTGGATCTGGACAGCCGCACCGACCTGTATTCGCTCGGGTGCATTCTCTACGAAATGATGACCGGCTACCTGCCCTTCGATGCCGACAAGCCGGTCAAGATCATGACCGCCCACGTCTATGAGGAGGTCACCCCTCCCTCCCAGGTCGCCCCGGACCGGGTCAGCCCGACGATGGAAAACATTATCATGAAGGCACTGGCCAA
>SKMT01000047.1 GCA_007120915.1 Myxococcales bacterium
AACCAGTCGTATGCCGGGTAAAAACGGAAGTGAAGCAGTCCCACACCAGTTGCCAGACGGTAGGAAACCAGAAGAGATCACCATCTTCGCGACACTGCATGAAACCAGAAGAGGTCACGGTCTTCGCGATTTCGCTTCATCTTCGCGAGCTTTTCAGCGTGTCGCGTTTAGTTCTCGCGGCCAGCGTTCATTTTTCGCGGTCTGCGTTTTGCCCTCCGCGTTCCGTGACTCTGGAGTTCAGCGCTTCGCGTTCCGTGCCTTCGTGGTCCGCGAATCAGCGCCCAGTGCTTCGCGTCCCAGCGTTCCGCACCTCCGCGTTCCGCGTCTCGTGCGGTGTCGTCGCAGAAGAGCCGCACCCTTTCGGATTTCCGATTCACTTTTACTTTTACTTCTGTCATCGAGTTTACGTGCGCGACTCAGCGTTTGAACGTAAGCCTCAGACTGAAGTGGAAGTAAATCTCGGGGAAGTGAATCCGAAATCCGAGATCTGAGAAGTAGCTACTAACGTCGCTCGACGAGCTCCCCCCTCTCCGTTACCGTTCGCCCCGAACAGCCAGATCATTTCGACCCAACCCCGAGGAAACGATGAACACCACGTGGTACCGACGCTGGATCGCACTCGCTGCAGCGGCAACCGTTGCTGCTGCCGGCTTCTCTGCCTGCTCCACTGCTCCCGACGAGGCGGATGACGCGGTCGCCGAACAAGCCCAGCAGGCTGAACAGGCCGAACAGGCTGAACAGGCTGAACAACCAGATCCCTTCGCCTGGCCCGACGAATCGACGCTCGACGACAGCCTCACCCTCCCCGTCGGCGACAGTCCCATTCTGGGCAACCCCGACGCGCCGGTGACCATCGTGGAGTTCACCTCCATGCAGTGTCCCTTCTGCGCCCGAGCCGACGAAACATTGTACGAGCTTCTGGAGATGTACCCCGAAGAAATCCGGGTCGTCTTCAAGCACTTCCCCCTGGAGATGCAAGAACAAGCCCGGCCGGCTTCGGAGGCCCTGGTAGCGGTGCAAAACCAAGACGAGGACGCATTCTGGAAGATCAAATCGGCGCTGTTTGAGCGGCTTGATGACTACGGCGAAATCCCGATGGAGCATTTGGTCGCCGAGTTGGTCGAAGAGCAGGGGCTGGACGTCGACCGGTTTCACCGCGATCTCGACGACCCGGTCACCGCCGCGAAGGTCGAACGAGACCTGCAACTGGGAGAAAAACTCGATGTTCGGGGCACGCCGCACTTCTTCATCAACGGCGAGGTCGTCAACGGCGCCCAGCCCGTCGAAGAGTTCGCCCAGGTCATCGACGAACAACTTCAGCTGGTCGATCAGCTTCGCGATGACCAGCAGGTCACCGACGAAGGGCTCTACGCCGCGGCCGTCGACACAAATTTGGAGGTCGATGAACCGGAACGGGCACAACCGGAGCCACAACCGGAACCGGAGCCGGATACACCAGAGGTCCATCACGTCGACATCCGCGACCACGACCCCATCAAGGGTGCCCACGAAGACGACGCGCTGGTCACCATCTTTGAGTTTGCCAGCTTCCAGTGCCCCTTCTGCGCCCGCGGCTCCGAGACCATCGACCAGCTTCTCGACGAATACGGCGACGAAGTCCGCGTCGTCTTCAAGCACTTCCCGCTTCCGATGCAAGAGCACAGCGAACCGGCGTCTCGCGCCTCCATCGCCGCCTTAAACCAGGACAAGTTCTGGGAGTATTACGACCTGCTGTACGAACGCCAGCAAGACTTCGATGACGACCTGTGGGTGGAACTGGCCGAAGAGCTGGACCTGGACATCGATCAATTCGAGACCGACTTCGCCTCCGACGAAACCATCGAGATCGTCGAGCAGAGCCAGGAAGACGGAAGAAACGCCGGCGTTCGCGGGACCCCGGCGTTTCTTATCAACGGCGTCAAAGAAGTGGGTGCCCAACCCCTTCAGATCTTCGAAGAACATGTGGAAGAGCAGCTCGAGATCGCCCGCACCATCCGAGACGACGAGGGGCTGACGGGCGACGAACTGTATGAAGCAGTGGTGGACAAAAACCTCGAACTCGTCGACGCCGCCCCCGAGCCTTCGGCCGAGCCAGACGACGACCCCGATCCTTCGCCCCAACCAGAAGCCGACTTCGATCCCGACGATCTCGACCTGGGCGACTCCTATCACACCGGCGCCGACGAAGCCGAATTGAAGATCTACAAGTTCTCCAGCTTCCAGTGCCCCTTCTGCGCCGAGGTCTCCGATACAATGTCCGAGCTGGTCGACGAATATGACGGCGAGGTTGCCCTGGTTCACAAAAACTTCCCCCTGCTCTTCCAGGAGCAGAGCGAACCGGCCGCACTGGCCGCACTCGCCGCCGGTGAACAGGACAAGTTCTGGGAGATGCACGATCTGTTGTACGACAACCAAAACCGACTCGGCGAAGCGGAGATCTTCGAGGAGTTCGCCGAAAAGCTGGGGTTGGACACCGACCAGTTTGCCGAAGACGTTCACAGCGATGAACTGTCTGCCCAGCTCAGGGCGGAACAAATGGAAGGTCGCAGTGTCGGCGTGCGAGGCACCCCGGCATTTTTCATCGGCGACGAGATGATCTCCGGCGCCCAATCGATCGACGAGTTCCGCCAGGTCATCGATCGCCAGCTCGACCGATAACCAGAATCTCCTCCCCCGAAGCGTCAGCGCCGGGGGAGGTGGTCGCGAATGCGACCGGAGGGGGCGAGGCCTTCCATCCTCCCCCGAAGCGTCAGCGCTGGGGGAGGTGGTCGCGAATGCGACCGGTGGGGGCGGTCAATGTACCACTCCCTCCGCAGCCACCCCCGATATCCAATCCTGCATCTTCCAAAACGCACGAAACGGTGTGGGCCGAAACCCCGCCGGCTCCACCTGTTCGGCCCACCGCACCACCGACTGGCGATGGCGGCGCCACCACGTCGAACACTGCTCAACGCCGATCTGGTCGGGCTCAATCTGCGCGATCTGCTCCTGCATCGACCGCCGTGCTTCTTCGAGCCCGGCGGGCATCTGAAACCGCCGGCCCACAAGCCGCCGATGCAACAGCTCGTGGCGCCAGAACAGGCTCTCCCCGTCAAAGCGCCCCCGCGGCGCCGGCCCCACATCCACGGGTTCACCCACCAGAAGCGGTTTGAACACGCTCAGACAGGGCGATGAGGTTCCGGTCAACCAGTGTACGTTCGCCGCCCCGTCGAGCCGGCTGATCAGCGATCCGACGGTCTGTCCGCTGTTTCGCGTCGGCTGCCAGCTTGCGTGGGCGCAGGGCATGGTCATCCGCCAGCCGCCGACCGGGTCGGCGCCGTGGTGGCTTCGAAGTGCCGCGGCGAGGTGGCGCCAGGTCAGCGTACCGGCGTGCTCGTTCAACTGGTCCAATGTGCATCGTCTTCGCTGCTTCGCGCCGGCGAGCCAGTCCATCGTCGAATCCGAGAATGCCTCGGAAAACCCGAAACGTTCGCGAGTCGTCCAGCCTTTTTCGACGGCATGATCGACGGCACCATCTGCGATGCGGTCGAAGTCAGAGCCGATGGTCAATCCGTTGGACAGCGCCCACACCCCGCGGATGCGCTTCGCCGCCCAGTACGGGCCCGCCGTCTCCAGCACCCATGCCTGGTCCGGATCGGCGATGGCGAAGGCACTGTGATAGCGAAATCCCTGGTGGCGCCAGCCGCAGCGCCCCCCTTGGCCGTAGCGCTCGATATGGTCGACGATCACATCGATGGCTTCTGCCGCAGTGCGCGCCCGTTCCAGCGCCAATCGCACCAGATCCATCCCTGTTAGCCCTTCTTCTGGGACATCGAACCGGGTGAACACCGCCTGGTTGCCCACGGTCAGCCCGTGCTCGTTCGCTCCCATCTCTGCGCCCCACATCCAGAACGGACGGCACAGTACGGTCGCAAACGTACGGCGGGCCTGCGGAATGCGAATCCAACTGCAGCGAAGCGACGCCCCCGGCGGATAATCGCGGCGCTGATGCAGCTCCACCGCCTGAGCCTCGCCGGGCTCGCGATCGCTGTTTTTGGCAAACATCACCGCTGAGTCTGCCGTCTGTTCACCGGACGCAAGTAGGGTATCACACATAAGCGAAGCGGGGTTGACCGGATGACATCACCGGTGTTGGATTGTTAGACTCCCGGCCCTGCTAACAGACGCCGGGACCAGGCATACTCGCCGCATCCTAACCTCGGTGATCCAACACGACCAGACCACGAGCAGCCATGAGGCTTCGAACTACTCTTATTCTCTGCATCGCCTTCGCCATTACCATCGCAGGCTGTGCCACCGAACCGGAGCCCACCGATGACGAACCGACCGCCGAAGACCGCGCCGTCGAGCTGCTCGACAGCGATCTGATCCCCGTGGCCGACAGTCCCATCCGCGGCGACGAAAATGCCTGGGTGACCATCGTGGTCTTCGCCGACTTTCAGTGCCCCTTCTGCGCCCGACTCGCCGCGACACTGGATGAGGTCAAAGAGCTGTACGATCAGGGCACGGTGCGGCTGGTGTTCAAACACTTTCCACTGGAACACCACGACGCGGCGATGCCTGCGGCCCGTGGGGCCGAAGCGGCCCACCAGCAGGGCAAATTCTGGCAGATGCACGACGCGCTGTTCGACCAACTCGCCGGGCTTCAGGGCGACGACCCCCAACAGGTCATCTTCGACACCGCTCAACGCCTCGGGTTGGACGAGGAGCAATTTCAGCGTGACTTCGAAAGCGACGAAACCACCGCCCGCATCGAAGCGGACCGCCAACTCGCCGACGAACTTCAGCTCGACTCGGTGCCGGCGGTCTTCGTCAACGGTGGATACATCTCCGGGGCCCGATCCGCCGACGTCTATCACTCCGCCGTGCAGAACGTCTACGAAATTTTGCGCCACGGCGTGACCACCGGCGAGATCGAACGCGACGCCATCTACAAAAGCAGCGTCGAGACACTGCTCGATCATACCAGCCCCGAAAAAGCAGGCGACGAACCCAGAGCAACCCCGGTGGTTGAACTGCCCGTCGACCAGGGGATCTCCGAAGGAGAACTCGACGACGCACTGGTCAACATCGGCGTCTTCCTCGATCTGGGCGAGGACAGCTCTCACAAAATCTTGCGGCTGCTCGATGAGGTCGCCCACGGCGACGACGAGGTGCGATTCAGCTACTTCCATCTGTTCGACGACAGCGATGAAGCGACATCGCTGGCACATCGACTGCTCGAAGGGGCTGAATCGAACGAGCAGCGAAAGGCCCTGCTGCAGTGGCTTGCCGACGACGAACACCCCTGGCGCGATGACCCTTCGCTTCTCGAACAGTTCGGCGACGATCACGACATCGACCCCGCCGACACCGACCAGTTGCACCAGTCGCTACAACAGGACCTGGACACCGCCCGTGACTACGAGGTCTACGGCACTCCCACCTTCTTCATCAACGGCATTCGCTTCGTGGGCGTACCCGACGAGGAAGACGTCGAAGAGGTGCTGGACGAACAACTCGCGCTGGCCTTGCGCATCGGTGAAATCAAAGGCGTCACCGGCATGGCGCTCTACGAGCAGATGGTCAAAGGCAACCAGCAGCGCCAGTAGTGGTTGGTTGTCGGTTATTGGTTACTGGTTGTTCGTTATTGGTTTGGGGTTGGGGGTTCAGCGCGGTCGGATGTCATTGTCGGTTCCCGGCTCACCGTCGGGGCCGGCGCTGTAGACCTCGAAGTCCCGCTCCCCGTGCACTTCGTAGATGTATTCGTTGCCCCAGGGATCGGCGGGGACTTCGTGAGTGATCGGGTGAGGACCTTCGGTCAAATCTTCCAGTTTCTCCGGCAGTTGCTGTTCGGTCATGTAGTAGGTTTCGATCATCTGTTCGATCTGGGCCAGCTCCATTTGAGCAGTTCGCCTGTTCCCGTCTTCGACCATTCCCCCGACCTCGTGGGCGGCGACGATGAGCATGATGCTCGTCGACGCCGCGATCACTCCCCCTTCTGCGTTCGCCTCGTATTGCAGCCGCCCATCGTCAAACTCCGGATCCAGTTGAGCGACCAACCCCTCCATGCCGTGAAACCCGTAGGTATACAGCGCCCCCATAAAGGGATCATCGCTGTCTCGATAATTCTCTTCGATCTGTTCGCGCGCCGACTCGAACACCCCATCGAGCAACTCGGCGACCCTCTCCAGTTGTTCGTCATCGCCGAACAGGGTCATTCGCAACTCGTCACCCATGCTGATCACCCCACGATCGGGCATCGCATCCACCCCGAGTTCCGGCACGAAATCGACGAACTCTGAGCGCGCCGCCGCGGCAACTCCGCCACCGTCGGTGGTCTCCATCAGCTCCGTGATCTCCGTGTCCGCAGGAGTATGTCCGTTCGCTTCGGCAGCATCGAGCATCGCTTCGATCTGATCCTCATCGTCGGCAAACACAAACGCCGGTTCCGCTGCATCCAGCGGCGCTGCATATCCCCGGGCGTTAAACATCCCCGCAGCACCGGCGGACAATTTCATCACCTCGTGATCTCCCGCTTCCACCACCTCGGCACCATCCGGGATGCTCAGCTCCCCGACCAACACTCCACCGGAGATGCCTCCCTGGTCCATGGTGTACAACCCACCCTCCAGCTTGCCGGAGTCGAAGCCATACTCGCTTCTCCACATCTCCGACAGTTCGTCGCGAAGCCCCTTGACCGTGCCCACTTCGCCCGGTTCGGCATCCGGGTTCGCCAGCGGCAACAGACTGGCGCCCAGCGCATCCCACAGCTTCGGCCAGGTCACCGCCAACACCGCATCGGTATCCTCCGGAACCGCCGCACCACCGATGTCATACAGCTCGGCGGTATCGAGCCGCGGCTGCCATCGATCATCCGGGGCCGGCTGTGGCTGTTCGGGCTCCGTGGCACAACCGAACACCAACAGAACGAGCGAAACGACACAGACCAGCCATCGATACGAAAACATTTCCTCTCCATTTACACGAAAAACAGACGACCTCACGATCCGATGCGACCTGGCAGGACGCGCTCCCATCAGTGCATCTTGTCTTCCCGTTCCGGCGTGGCGAAATTGACGTCTTCGAGCATCCCGAAGATCTCCGTGGTGCACTTCAACCCGTTGGAGGGAAAACCGATCGTGTTGTCCGAAAATTTTGCCAGAAATAAAATCGGATCAGCCGACCGGGTATAGCCCAACTGAACCAGAGTGCGCTCGGGGATGAACTCATCGCGTGACAGGTAGATCGGCTCACGCAACACGTACAACCCCTCGTCTTTCAGGGGAGTGAGCGTCGATACGAACGCCGGATCCCGAATCAGATAGCCCTTCTCGTGGAAATTCCAACGATTGTGGGTGTTCGAGGCCGGCAGAAGAATCAGCGGCGGGCCCTGCTGGGAATGGTTGTGAAAATACACCAGCAGATTCTCGCGTACCCACTGTTCTTTTCCGGGCAACGGCTCGGTGGTCTTGTACAGCCCGCAGGGGGGAAGACTGGCGTGCATGCTGTGGCTCTTGTTGTCAAAAAACTGGGAAGAAATCAGCGCCGCTGCTTCATCAGCCGCTTCGCCATTCGTCGCACCTGATGTGAGATGTTGCGATCGCGTTGCACGTGCTTCAAGTCATTGTGGCGCATTCGCTTCAAAAAATTTGTCACTTCACTAAGGGGTGCCTTCGGATTGTGCACCAGATTGACCATCACTTCGTAGTCGCTGGTCCAGTTGCGATTTTTGGCGATGTACTTGATCACCCCGTCGGGAAGCGACTTGTTTGACGACAGTCGTTTGACGTCGCCAAGTTTGATGCGCGGAGAGGCGATCGCTGCGGAGTGAACCAGCTTGTTCGGATCTTTGATCAGGATTTTGATCGCCTCTCGACTCCCCACAGTAGCAAGGCGGATCTTCTGACCCACATTCATATCCCGGATCTTCGCGCCGACATTTTCGCGACCCCGCCCCGGTTTCTGTTCCTCTTCCTGGTCCTCCTCCTCCTCCTCCAGGTCGAGGTCTGCAGCGAGCTCTTCTTCCAGTTTCTCACGCTCCGAGCGGGTGAGGCTGTCGTCTTCCAGTTTGTCGAGCTTCGTCTTTTCCGTGCCCGCTTTCTGCGCCTCCTCGCCGAGCACCTGCCGGAACTCCTCATCGTCCAGCCCCTCGTTGTCGTCAGCCCGGGCGCCTTTGACGGCCTTCGACAACTGCGGGAACTCCGACAGATCGACGTCGTTTCGCCCCGCCAGGTCGATGAGCTTGTCCACCGTGGCCATCCCGACGTCGGGATTGGTGTACAGCGCCTCGATGATCGCCGGCGCCCCGAGCACCCGCACCTGGTTGTTGGCGATGATCCGGCAGATATCGGCGTCTGCGCTGCCGGCGAGATGATACAGCGTGGCGTCAGCGGTGTTGGAGTTCAGTACGATCGCCTCCAACACCTCTCGGTCGTCTCGGCAATCGGCAATCCAGTCCAGAAGCCCCGGAGGCTGTTCCTGCTGCACCACCGGCACCAGCACATTCGCCGGCATCCCCTTCAGCGAATCGGCCACCACATCTGCGACGCCATCGTCGAAGTGAAGCTGATACAACATCGGCACCTGCTGTGCCGGTGGCGCCGGAACCATCCCCTGGGCGGCCATCATCTTCAGTTTCTGTGGTGCATCCTCTTTGATGTGGTTTTGCAAATTGGGAGGAAACGCATCGATCGCCAACGGTTCGCGTTCAAATTCCATCGTCACTCCGGGGTCCCGACAACAGTTTCGAACCAGCTCTGGGCGTTAGGGTAGTTCTCCCCCGGGGGTTTTGACAATCACGCTGACCGTTTTTTCATCCCCTACAACTGAAAGATCACGTACTCCATGATCTCCTCGATCACCGACGCCGCCTGATCCTGGTTGTGAAAGGAGGTGAAGATTGCCCGCCCCTGCACAGTGCCTGGATCCTCGTAGCTGATCATCAGGGGAGCGTCGTAGATCGTCGTGCTCATCCCATTATCGGTGATCATCGGGTCGCCCTTGAAGTACACCTCGGAGTGATCACCGGCGTCTGCGGCGACGGCCCACAAGATCATCAACTCCAGATCCACCTCGTCGGTCCCCAGCACCCCGGCGACCTCGTCGTCGACCACTTCTGCTTCCAGTGGACTGAACGAGTCGTAGCTGTCGCCCACCCGTGCAGCCGACGGTGAGTCGGGATCGTCTCCGTAAAACTCGATCGCTTCCGGCAGTGCATTCTGGATGAAGGGATGAGCCCAGTCCGACGCATAGAGGCTTCCCCCAGACTCCACGAACTCCCGAATGTTGTTGATCACCAAGTTTATGTCCACACCGGGACTGGTCTCAAGCTGAGTCCACAGGTCACCGCACTCGATGAACAGGATGTCGTAGTCCAACATCTCATCGAGATCGGTCAGAAACCCGATCGCCGAGTCGACACCACCACCGGGAACATCGGCTCCGTCGTCAGCACCGACCACGTCGAAGCTCACTCCAATGGTGTTGAGGATGGAGACCACATCGTCCAGGCCTCCCTGAAGTACTGCAATATCCACGGCAGCGTCACCGATGCACACCTTCGCTGCTTCCTGTTCCAGATCCGTGGTCTCCCCCTTGGAGATGTACAGCGGCTGGGACGTCTCAAACGACCCGGAGCGAATCTCCAGCGTATGCTCCCCCGCCGGGATGCCATCGAGCTGATACATCCCATCTTCGTCGGCGTTGACAGACATCTCGAAGGGCTCACCGTCCTCACAGTCTTCACCTTCCACCGTGATCTGCGCCGACGGCAGCGGTGCCCCGTCCGGCCTGCATGCATGCCCTTTCAGCGCTCCCGGGCCACACTCTTCGATCTGGTTGGACCCACCGTCGTTGTTGGGCTGACT
>SKMT01000572.1 GCA_007120915.1 Myxococcales bacterium
CAGGCAGCGAAGATCAGCAGGGCTGTCGCGAGCAGTGGAACTATCCGTTTCATCTCAAATTCTCCGTCGTTGGATTCATCGCCAGCGCGTCACCACGTTACTACGCCACCACGCCACTACGCTACCATCGTCCTGTGTGGACATCGCCCGTAGGCCGGCAACCCCCCCTACTGATTCAGCATGTGTCAATTCTTTTATCCTTCTATCTCCCGTATCTCCACATCCCCTTTTGCTTACACGTCAAGGCGCTGTGATCAGTGCTTCCCTTCTGGTGACCGATCACCGCCGATCACACAGGCTATCGCCCAACCACCGAAAAATGCAGCCGCGTGCCGTCGGAGAACAAAAACGGCACCTGCACCGGACAGGCATCCCCGTCGAATTCGGGAATCGCCACGGTCTGGATCGTCTCTTCGAGACAGGAATGGATCCCCCGGCGTTGCACCGTCGACTCCATTGCAATCTCTCCGACTTCACCGGTCGGCTCCATCGTCCACATCGCCACGACCGCTCCCGGGTCGTCGGGATGTCGTTCCATGTGGCGGGCCCCGCACTCCTGGAGTTCTTCGAAGATCTCGCCGACTTCCCGCTGAACCGCCCGGGCATCGCAGCCTTCGAGTTGCCAGTCGACCCGTTCGGCCCCGTCGAGCTTCGGCGGATGCACAAATGAGATGCCCCACTGCGTCTCGTAGACCGCTTCGTCGTCGGCGCGGTCGTCGAGATGCCGGTCGAGCATCTGCTGGACACACTCGGCGACGTCATCGAGCCGCAGTTCGTCATCGACGATCTCGGGGGAGACCCCGTCGCCGGCGGCGGTGACTCCGGCGCGGATGGTCAGCCGACCCACCCGGCTTTCGCCGTCAGGCCGGGCGTCGTCGTAGCATTCGCGAAGAGCTTCGGTTTCGGCATCGACAGCCGAGATAATCCGCTCCTCATAGCCGCCGACCAGCAGCACTTCCAACTGCTCGCAGGCGACCTCCGGGCGAAACTCGGCGACGGCGAACGCATCGGGATCCGCGTCGCGCGACAGCCCGGCGAGCGGATGGGCCGACCAGCCTTCGTCGCCTCCTTCGCAGGCGTCGTGAAACACCTTCGCCGCCTCTCCGTGATCGCGCCCGATCCCGCGTCCTGCAGCGGTCATATAGCCCAGGTTGACACATCCGGCGGCCAGCCCTTCGTCACAGGCTCGTTGGAAGACCTCCACAGCCCACTGCTCCGTCTCCTCGTCGGGTTGTTCTTGCTCCACCGCGACAACGGCCTCGTCGTGACAGCCCTCTCCAGCGCCGAGGTCGCAGGCACGCTCGAAGTAAGCGGCCCCGCCATCGCCCTCGTCATCATCGACCAACTCCAGGCGCACCAACTCGCCGAGCCCGTGGCACGAGAGCGCATCGCCGGCATCAAAGCAGCCCCAACGGTACAGCGCTTCGGCGGTGTCGATGTCGCGCTCCCCGATCGATCCGACGGCGTGCCCCGCAGCGAGCATTCGACACGCTTCGGCGGCTCCCCGTCGGCAGGCTTCTGTCAGATAGGGCACCGCCTCGTCGATCCGTCCCTGCTCCATCGCCTCCTGGCCTTGTTCGACGCAGGTGGCTACGCGAAAGCAGGAGGCATCGTCGGTCTGGTCGTCGACCAGCTCCGTCGGGCCCGTGGCGCAGGAGATGAGTAGGAGTGACGCGATCAGTGGTAGATGACGTGGTTTCATTTTCTTGCTGGCTCTGGGTTTGGAGGGCTTCTGGTTTGCGAGGTGCCCCTCCGCCTCACATCCGTTCGGCACCTCCCCGTTCATGCTTCACGGGGAGGGAAGCCGTGCAGCTTTGTACCGTAGGTGATATGCGAGGAGTGCCCCAAACGCTAGTCGATGGCACGGTTTCCCTCCCCACGAGGCCACGAGTGGGGAGGTGCCGCGAAGCGGCGGAGGGGCACCTCGCAAACCAGAAGCCAACACCCATGACACTACTAAAAGGCAAAGCCAACCAGATCCACCGCACTACCCCGCCCGATCGCAACCGGTACGCCGACTTTCTGCGCGCACTGGCCATCGTCATGGTCGTGCTCGGCCACTGGGTCGTCGCCTACATCGTGGTCTACGACGAAGGGTTTGTGCGCCCCCGCACCGTTCTGGCCGTCGAGCCCGCCACCCAGTGGCTGACCTGGGTGTTTCAGGTGATGCCGCTGTTCTTCTTCGTCGGCGGGCTGGTCAACGCCATCAGTTGGAACCGGGCGAAAGACCGCGGGCTCGGGTGGGTGGACTGGATCCGCAGGCGGGCGCGCCGGCTTTTGTATCCGCTGGTGGCGCTGATCTTGTTCTGGATGGCCATGGTCGCGCTTCAACTGGTGCCCGGGGTGTCCGACCACCTGGTGCGCACCGCCACGTTTCATGCCTTCTTGCCGGTCTGGTTTATCGCCGCCTATCTGTTCATCGTCGCCATCGCCCCCGTGGGCTGGTGGCTGCATCGGCGACTCGGCGCCGGTGTGATCGTGGGGTTGTTGCTCGCCGCTCTGGCGGTGGATCTGCTGTTCAACGCCGG
>SKMT01000651.1 GCA_007120915.1 Myxococcales bacterium
CATTTCCAGGAAGTCTACGACTCCCAGGAGCCGGGGATGCTCGACGGGCTGGCCCGTTCGGCGATCTTTTCGGTGGCCACCTTCGACGGGTTCACCGGTGATGGTACTGAGCGCAACATCGCCCCCGGTGATACCGGCAATCCCGACACCTGGGAGTTTCCCACCACCGATATTATGGAGGGCGACCCGCACCCCAGTCAGGGTGATCTGGGCTGGGATCCTCCTGGAAGCCACTGCATCGAAAACGATGATGAGTGCTACAATATGGGGCTGTTTCGCTTCGTCGGACCCACCGATCTCGACGGGCTGACCGAGACTGACCAGGTGCGCATGTCGCGCTACGTGCAGGAGGCGGTGCTCGATGCCGGATTCTTGCTCAATGAAGACCCGGATGATGCCACCCTGCTGGGACGTGAAGTCGAAACCGAGGACGGCCATACCACCGAGGTGGATCAGGAGAACGTATTTGACTATCCGATGGGCAAACAACCACTGGCGATGGCCAGCCCCTTCGGGGCGGTCTTCCACGATTTGCACCAGTTTCATGTCACCGGTCAACAGGATGCCGTCGCCGACGATGACTCCGCAGAGGTGGCCGGCGGCGTCGCCAACGACCCCTACGGACGGTGTCGGGCCCGCCACGCGGTGTTTATGACCGACGGGATGGTCGAGCCGGAAGCCCCCGGTGGTGCCGGCGACGAGCTGGGCGCGGAAGTGCTTCAGGGCGGTGGCTTCGGCTACGACCCCTCAAAATACCCCTACAACCCGGCGGAGATAGCCATCGACGACATGCTTCAGGCCATCGACAATCAAGTCGGTGGTTTCGACGACCCCCGCTATCGGCCCCGGGTGCACGTGATGGGCGTCAGCGTGATCGGTGATCATCCCCAGGATGAGAATGCCACCGCCTCGGGCATCGAACTTCGGGAGCGAGCCCTCGACAAGATGGGAGCGATGGCCGAGGCCGGAGGCACCTGTGCGCAGGCTTACCTGCCCGAGGAGCGGCTCGAAGGTACTGACGGAACCTGTGAGGACGATGACGGCAATGAACTGAACTGGTGTCTGATGCGCCAGAACTACGACGGCTACGACTATGATGACCCCACCGGAGAAGCGGACCTGGACGGCGACTGCGAGCACCCGGCATTGGTGTTGACCGAAAGCGATCCCGGTTCCTACGAGGATGCCTTCGGATTGATCTTCAATCACATCGCCGGCACCTCCGGGGTGGAGGCGCGCACCCGCCCCGCCGTGACCAACCACGTTGACATGGGGGATGAGACGATGGGCCAAT
Organism: Myxococcales bacterium; assembly: GCA_007120915.1. Lineage (GTDB taxonomy): Bacteria > Myxococcota_A > Bradymonadia > Bradymonadales > Bradymonadaceae > SLJM01. Next base: position 1,295 of record SKMT01000651.1, read on the forward strand.
TCCGGTTCTTCTCCGGGTTCGAAATCCAGGGAGATAACCGTAACTGGCGTGGATTGCTCCAGCGGCGGCTGCTGGAGTGCAACGAAGATGGTGATATGGACGACGGTGGCGATGTCCTGGCGGTCCATGAGGATCTGAACCGGTTGATGCTCGAAATCGACGAAGACATCCCCGACGACACCTCTCCAGGAGAGCTACTGGAAGGCCAGTCTGAGCCCGTCGAACACGACCGGCGCCGTCTGTTCACTTCTGCGCCGCAGTTTCTGGCCGATAACCCGGAGATGACCACCGGGATGGGCGAAGTCGCCGACAGTTATTTCTCCACTGCCTATACGCTGCTGAATGCCGATCGGGACGAGTTCGATGACATCCAAGTCGACGACGCCCAGGAGGATCAGAGCCGCGTGCCCTTTACGGTCGAGCAACTCGAAGAGACCATCCAGGATCAGTGGTGGAAACTCGACGATGCGGAGACCGACGAGGACGACTGGTACCGCGAATACTGGGGAGTGGACGACGGCGATGCGTTCAAGGACCTGGTCGATGCGTATCGTGGACGCACACCGGAGCGGATGGACCGGGTGCTCGGCGCGATTTACAGCTCCGATCCGGTGGCGGTGGGCCCCCCGGGGCTCGATTTGCCCATTGACAGTTATCGGCAGTTTCGCCGCGATCAGAACGACCGGTTGTCGATGCTGTACATGACCACCGTCGACGGACAGCTTCGCGCCATTCACGCCGGTGAGCGCGACGTGACCGCCCGCCAGTTCGAGGGACATAACGACCAGAGCGGTCACAGCTCCGAGGAACAGCGCGAAGCCTGGGCGTATCTGCCGCAACTGCTGCACCGCAACCTGGCGCCATTTCAGACCTACACCGCCCCGGACGGGTTGATGGACGGAGCCCCGGTGGTTCAGGATGTCCGACTCTGCACTCGCAGCTCCAACGGCTACAGCTCCAATAAACGGGTCTGCACCGGCAGCGAGAACCCGGGAGAGGAATGGCGTACCGTACTGGTGCAGGGCATGGGCGTTGCCGGGTCCGGCTACTTTGCGCTGGACATCACCCGTACCGGCGACTCGGACACGGTGCCCGATCCGGTGCCGATGTGGGAGTTCGGGCCTGAATGGGAGATGATGCAGCTTCAGAACATCGATGACCACGACCGCCACGGCGACGCCGGCAACCTGGGGCCCGGCTCCGACAGCGCATGCCAGGAGGAGCTGGAA
>SKMT01000015.1 GCA_007120915.1 Myxococcales bacterium
CGAAGGCTCCGGGTTTTCCTCGGAGGTTCAGAAAATCTTCGAGTTTGAAGCCGTGGAATAGCCCGGGTTGACAGGGGGGAGGGCCAACCCTATATTCCGCCACCGGTCCGATCGTCGGAAATTTTGGGCGATCGGATCAATTTTTGTCACCGGTGGCCCCGCCAGAGCAGCCGAAAAACGCAGGCCGCCACCGACGAGATTGCGATCGCCAACAGGGAATGACCCGTTCGACGGGAAGGACCCGTCGAGCCTTAAGGAGAAGAGCAGATGCCGGAAGTTTTCAACAATGTGAATACGTTTTTTGTCGACGATCGGCTCGAGGAGATGCCGTCGTTTCCGGAGTGGGAAGCGGATCGGATCGAGACGGCTCGACGAGAGCTGGAAGAGCTGCACGAGAAGCGAGAAAACATGCTTGGCGAGGAGCTCGACGAGCTTGGCACGCAGTACTACTGGATCAGCTATGTGCTGCGGGCACTCGGCTACTGCGCTTCGGTCTCGGAGCCGCCGCCGGGAGGGCTCGAAAGCGAAGATCCGCGCCCCGATTTCACGCTCTTTTTCTCGGCGGAGGATTTCCGTCGGGCCGTCGCACTTCGGGGACGGCGTGAGTACTTCGCCAGTGCGCTGGGTGTGATGCGCGTGCTTCCCTGGGATGCATCGCTGGAGGAGTACGATACCGGCGAGGACGAAGATACCACCTACAGCCCCGCGTTCGACGTGGACCGGCATCTGCGCAACACCGGCACGAACTGGGGAATTTTGACCAACGGTCGTGTGTGGCGTCTGTACCACCGGGAGTCGTCGGGTCTGATGGACACGTTCTACGAAATCGACCTGGTGAAAGCGCTGACGTCGCCGGAAGCGGCGGACTTCAAGTACTTCTGGCTGGTGTTTTCGCCGGAAGGGCTGGGAGGCTCCGAAGTCGGCGGTGCGATCGTGCAGCGATTGCTGAACTAGAGAGAAGCGACTACCGATACCGACGACGGTATCGTCAGCAGCAAAATCAGAAGCTACTGCCAGCAAGCCCCTTGAAGGAGGTGAGAGACAGTTATGGCCAGACGTTCCAATGAGCTCGGTCCCATCGAAGTGGATGTTCGTGACAACAACGTCAACCGTGCGATGAACAAGCTGAAACGCGAGATCGGTCGGGAGGGAATCAGCCGTGAGCTGAAGCGACGACGGTTTTATGAGAAGCCGAGCGTGGCCAAGCGGCGCAAGCAGCGTGAAGCCGAGAGGCGACGCCGCAAAGAGGAGAGGCGACGCAAGAAGCGCAAGCGCCGACGGCGCAACCGCTAACAGTTGCTCTCCATAGCAAAGTCAAGAAGGTCGCCGACAACCTGTCGGCGGCCTTTTTTGTTAGAAGCGCCCGAAGATCATGATGCCGCCGCCGTCACGGTGAAACTGGCCGGTGATCTGCCAGCCGAACTGGGGAGGCGATTCCTGCTGTTGGCGTTCGCGGTGATGGTAGTAGTCGTAGCCGATCCAGGCGAGGGAACTGACAGTGAGCAGTCCACCGACGATGTAGCCTGACAGGGCAGCGATGGCGGCGGTCTCGCGTTGCTGTGTCAGTTCGTCGACCCGGTCGTCGTCGCCCTGTTCTCTGGCATCGGAGCGACGGTCGTCGATGCCGGGGATCACAAAGATATCGAGAGCCGCCCCTGTTGCCAGGGAGGCGACGCCCCCGCCGAGCATTCCCAGCGCGACGGGATTGAGCTGAAAGGAATCGTCGGGTTCATCATCGTCGTCGGCTTCGGCGGCGGCTTCGTCATCGAGTAGCGGCTCTTCGGTGGGCGCGGCGGCGTCGGGTTGATCGTCCTCTCGTTGTTGCAACTCAATGGAAAACTCGAGGTTGGAGGCGGCGGGGTTGACGTCGAGGTGGGTGGTGTAATCCATGTAGCCGTCGCGCTCCAGGCGCACGGTGTGCACGCCCGGCTCGAGTCCAGCGGCGTCGGTAGGGGTGGTGCCGTAGGATTCGCCGTCGATATACACCGTCGCCAGTTGAGGAGTGGAGTCGAAGGAGAGCCGTCCGGTCATCTCTTCGTCGAAGTCCTCACAGTCGTCGGCGCTGTCGGCGATGGCCCGCTCGGCGCGCTCGATTAAGGCGTCGTCATCCGGGGGGTCGTCCAGAAAGGTGCGATAGTAGGCGAGTTGTCGGCGGCAGTCGCCGAGTTTTTCGTAGGACCGAGCGATGTTGAGCAGAAGAGCCGGTTCCGGCTGCTGGTACTTGGCGATGATCAGGTATTCGATGGCTGCATCGTAGTCGCCATCCTCGAAGGCTTGCTGGGCGTTCTGGACGAGCACATCGAAGCTCTGGCCCAGGGCTGCTTCTTTGTCGATGGGCGAAGATGCCGACGCTGTCGAAGTCAGCGCGACCAGGGTGATAAAGATTAGTCCGGCGAAAAGCCGTTGGTGTTTCACGTCAAGTCCTCACCGGTGTGGAGACAACGAACAACCGTGCAACGTACCCGTAGTTCTTCTAATAGCGTACGCGTAGGTGTTCGGTGGAGCAAGGTTTGTGGCCC
>SKMT01000420.1 GCA_007120915.1 Myxococcales bacterium
GATCGGCGAACAGCGGATGGCGTCGGAACAACCCTTCGGTCAATGCGTGACGATACAGCGTGGCGAGCCGATTGGGAAAATCGGGGAACTCGTCGGTGAGTTCGTCGATGGACTGACGCGACAGCCGCAGACATTCGCTGCCGGGCTGGCTGAAGACGGTGTAGGCGGCGTCTGCGGGGGGCTGAGAAAAGTTGTTCAGCCCCAGCAGGGTGCCCGTGGGCACCCGCATCGGATCGGTGTCGTCGTCGGTGACCAACAGGTTGGATCCGACGGCCCAGAACAGGTCGTCTGCCGGAAGGTTGGGGCCCAGGATGGGCTGGGATTCGTCGTGGATTTCGTACTGCAACTCGTCGAGCAGTCGGCGCAGTGCTTTGGGGGGCAGAAGGCTCAACAGCGGCAGCGCGGGAAGGGAGCCGGGGCGTTCGGCGGTGTTCGCCGGCTCCGTGGCCAATTCAAAGGCCCGATCCCTGATGTCGTCGTCTTCGCCGTCGACCTCGACGTCCAGCGTCAATTCATCGACCGGATCCGGCGCTTCCGGCTGGCGAAGATCTCGCTCCAGAAAGGGGCTTCGCACCGAGTAGAGTGTGGTGAAGTGGTCCAGAAGCTGGGTGGACGAAGGATTCAGTTCCTGCATCTGCTTGATCGCTGCCAGCGCCCGGGTGGGATAACCGGCGTTGGCATAGTGGCGGGCGACCAGGTCGTAGACCTCGGAGGCGAGCCGCTTGTTGCCGCTGGTCGCCAGAGCCAGTGCGACCCGTTCACGCAACACGGCCGGATCCTGGAGATTGTGCCAGTTGTCGATGGCAAGCTGGTGAGCCCGCGAGTAGTCTTCGTCGTCGATGGCTTCGTCGATGCGTTGAAGCAGTTCGGTCAGGTCGGGTTGCACCGGTGGCTCCATGCAGGGTTGAGTGGGTAGTCAGCTTCGCTGAGATTGTATGCGAAGCGGGGGTAGGGCACAACACAGCTACTGCCGATAGCCGGGAGTCTATCGTGACCTAATCTTCGTCTTCGGGTTGAAGCCGGGCGTGGGAGGCGGGAGGGCTCCATCCTTCGAGCACCAGCGGCAGGTACACGCCGAGTTGTTCGTATTGTTGGTGCGCCTGGTCGATGAGGTCGCGGCCGTCCGATTTTTCGAGTCGAAGTTTGGCCCGGCCCAGTGTTTCTCGATTGATGGCGTCGGTTAGGGGAGGCGGGTCGTCGCCGGCGGTTTCGGTGGCGCGGCGGGCAAGATCGAGGGCGCGCTCGTGGTCGCGCCGCAACAGTTGGTGGCGCGTCTTCAGCCGCAGCAGTGCGCCATGTTCCCAGTAGCCCATCCAGGGTTGAAGATCGCTGAGCCAGCGGACGTTGCGCCGAAGCCGGCGCATCGATTCGCGCAGATGGGGTTCGCCCAGGGCACGCTGTCGCTCGGCGAGTGCTGCCAGCGCCCGGGCCAGGCTTAGATGCAACAGAAGGCGAGAGCGGGGATCGCGGCGAAGCGGGCGCGAGTAGACACGATCGACGAGCAGGTCCCATTCGGCCACCGAGACCTCCGGCTGGCCCCGGGCGATGCAGAGTCGGGTGCGCCGCTGCATCATCCAGAGGTGCAGCGGGCAGTTTCGGTCGTCGCCGATGAACTGGCGGATCTGGTCGATGTGAGCGGCCACTGTGTCGAGGCGGCCGGCGACCAGCTCCAGGTCACAGGCGGCAAGCCGCACCAGCGCCAGCAACCATCGGTGGTGTCGGAAGTGGTGCAGCGCCCGGTCAACCAGACGACGAGCCGAGCGAATCTGACCCTGTTCAACAGCGGTTCGGATGCGAAGCACAAAAAGCCGGGCAATCAGAAGGGGGGCGTCGACTTCACCACGCTCCACGAGTTGTTGGGCCTGGTCGAGGTGTTCGATTGCAGTGGTCAGATCAGCGCGGTGGCGTGCGATCAGCGCTCGGGTCTCCAGGGTGAGCGCTCGTATTTGGGCGTGGTCGAACTGCTCGGCGATCTGGTCGGCCTGGTCGACCCAGCGGTCGAATTTGGGGCCGTCGCGAAGCAGAAACGGCAACCAGGGCTCGCCGATCATGCGCAGCCGGTCGTGGGCGAGCAGGGGGCCGAAGCCGCTGTCGGTGGCGATGCGGGCGAAGCGTCGCTGCAGGTGCCCGCAGGATTCGTGCAGCAGGAAGGGAGCGGTTTCGACACCGAAGCCGAACAGTCGAGCTCGAGAGAAGGTTTCGTCATCGGGGCGGTTCTGGTCGGCGACGGCGGCAGCGTCAGACCAGCGGGCTATTGAGGTTCGAACATGGCGCCCGGCGGAGGCGAGCCGATCGGTCAGGGGACGTGACCGGTAGGGGACCCCCGCGTTTTGCATCGCATCGTCCATCGCGTCGACGGCGCGTTGTCGCTGTCCGTCAGCGAGCATGGCTTCGGTGCGGCGGATGCGCAGGTGTAGATCGATGGTGGTGGACGCGTCGGGAAGCAGGATCTCGATCTGTTCGACGGCTCGTTGGTATTCGCCGGCGCCGAACAGCGCGCGGGCGAAGTCGGAGCGGTCGCGCTCTTGAAGTTCGTCGCGCTCGTCGAGCCAGTCCCACAGCAGGGCGGCGCGATGATAGGCGAAGCGGTCCAGGGCGGTGCGTGCGGCGAGCACGGCGGCGCGGGATGCCGCTTCGCCGCGGCCGGCGCGAAGCAGGTACTCAAAGCGCAGATCGTCGGTGTCGGCGTCTTCGCCGGCCATGGCATCGGCGATCAGTCCACAGAGCCGGGCGTGATGGTCATGGCCCAGCTCTTCGAGCACCACATCGCGAGCCAGATCGTGGACGATCACGTAGCGGGGGGAGTGTTCGGCAGCCGGTTCGATGTTGCGTGCGCGGCGAGCAAGCCGGTCTTCGATCAGCGACTCGGCGACTTCTCGTCCACTGACCAGATCGGCGGTCTGGGTGCCCAGTTCCCGGTCGAGCGCCCGAGACAACAGTTGCGAGTCCAGCGGGCCCGATGCGATGGCCAGAAGCTGCAGCACCAGCCGCTGGGCGCGGGTCAGCTCATGGAGTCGCTCCTGGATAAACCCGCGCAGATAGTGATCGACCGGTTCGCTCGGATCGGTGTTGTCGCTCTGGTCGTCGGTATCGATGTGGCCGTGCTGTTGTTCGTCGGCGATGCCCGGGGGCAGCGGTGTGGCGTCATCGAGTTCGTGGATCAATTCGTCGATCAGCAGCGGGTTGAGCCCACCGCGGCGCAACACTTTTTGTTTCTGGGAAAGCGTCAGGTTGGCGCCGTGGTTGAGCACGTAGCGGCGGGCTTCCTGCTTGGAAAATCCCTCGATGGTGACGCGTTCGATGTCCACCGGAGCCGTGGATATCTCGGACCAGAAGGGTTGTTCACGTCGGGAATCGGCGGTGCCGGGGCGCCAGGTGGCGACGACGGCCAGGCGGATGGCCTCGGGGACTTCGGCCAGATCGGCGAGCAGCCGGGTGGAGTCGCGGTGCGCCCAGTGGATGTCATCGAAACAGATCAGAATGGGACGCTGCTGGGACAACTCCGCGAGCACCTGTCGCAGCCCCTCCACGGCGGCGGAACGACCGATGTCGGGGGGGGGCTCGTCGTCGGGAGCGAGCTGAGGGAACAGCCGGCTTGCCCGGCGGCGCCCTGCAGAAAGGCGGTGGCGCGGTTTGTCGGGAAGTTCATCGGCGATGGTGGCGAGCCGGTCGACGATCTCTTCGAAGCCCTGGTAGGCGATGGGCTCGCGGTGAAAACACTTTCCGTGCAGCACCACCCAGCCGCGCTGGGCGCTCTGGCGGGCGAGTGCGTCAAGAAGCGCTGTTTTGCCAACGCCGGTGGGGCCCTCTACAAGCGAAAGCGTCAGGGTGCGCTGTTGGGAAGAGCGCTGGGTGCGCTCCATGAGCTTTTCGAGGCTTTCGCGCCGCCCGTACAGTGTGTCCTGGTCCTCGACGACGGAGGCGGGGATGTTGACCGACCTGGTCTCGGTAGTGGCAAGCTGGTTGTGAACGTCGCTGAGCGTGGTTCTCTCCCTGGGGTCGGGGGTGAGAAGTCCGTGCGTCAGATCGACCCAGCTTGCCGGGCAGTGGGGGACGATCTCGGAGAGGTAGACCGGAGAAAAATTGTCGTTGGTGCCCTCCGGAGTCTCCCTTCGTTTGCGGGCGCCGTAGGGTCGGTCGGCGAGCGCTTCGAAGAGGATCGCCCCCAGTGCGTACAGATCGGACTGGGGCATAAACTCACCGCGGTCGACCTCGGGGGCGTGATAGGAGGCGTGGCGTCGACGCGACGACGGCGGGATCGACAACTCGGGGTACAACCCGTAGTCGGTGAGCACGACCCGGTCGTCGGGACCGATCAACACATTGGAGGGGGTGAGGTTGCCGTGGACCTGGCGGAATCGGTGCAGGTATTCAAGAGCGTCGACGATCTGGGGGACGATGCGCCGAAGCCGCAGGATGATCAGGTCCAGCGCTCGGTCGGCCGCCTCGGAGTCCTCCATCAGGGAGCTGGGGATCTCCAGGGTGGCGGGTCGGTCGTCGTCGCCCGGCTCGGTGGGGGCAGAGTCGCCATCGACGGAGCGATCGGGGCCGGGATGCGAGTCGGGTTCGGCGGGGGGCGTGTCGGCTTCGGCGGTGTCAACGACGTCAGTGGGCTCGTCGGCTCCGCCGACAGGACTGCTGTCAGCAGCATCGTGGGCGTCGTCGTGGTCGTGCGGCAAGGAGGCACCATCTCCAGATCGCTCGGAGGGCTGCTTTGAGTCTTCGGAGGATTGCTGCGGCTGGTGCTCGACGTCGGAGTCTTCGGTCATTTCGGCGAGCTGGCGGCTCTCCTCGTCGGTGATGGGCCGGGCCAGGTACTCATCGAGGGGCAGAGCTTCGACGTAGTCACGGGTGATGCGAGTGGCCTTCTCACCGATGAACAGCTCGCGGTAGTCGCAGAGGCGTTCGTGGTCGAGCCGGCAGAGGGCATCGAAGTGCTGGCGGAACTGTTCGGGTTCGCGAAGACGGGCGCGGGTGAGCTTTTTGAGAACGAAACGCTCCTCGGCAACGTCGGCATCCTCATCAGCCAGGAGCACCACTTCGAAGGACTCACCGGCGGGGCTGACGCCGAGGTTGCGCAACCGGCGCAGCCGGCCATCGGAGTCGGCCTCATCGGTGGAGGTGTTATCTGTGGTAGAGGGCTTGTTCATCACGCCAGTGAGGATCCGCGGAGTAGGGAATACAATCAAGGGCGACGGCATCTCGCCGCGCCGGGCATCCAACGGGCCACACTCAGCGTGGATTCCCGAAGGGGGAGGTCTCCTGGAGTTCGGCGGAGAACGCGGAGGGGTACATGCTTCGCATCTGACCGCAGTGGTCGTCTTCGGGGCGTGTGGACTCCAGAAAGCCCACGCCCAGGGGGTGGGTTTCGTGACGTATGATGACGAAGCCCCGGCCGGTGCAACCCGAAAGCTGTCGATCCGTCAGTGCGATCGGGTTGCGGCGAAGATAGGCCAGACACTGCTGTTGAGAGGTGTCGACGGCATTGCGGCCGGCGCGCCGGCCCCAGGTCATCGCCGCGACCGTAGAGATGCGGGGGGTGGCCATGTCGATGCGCAACAGTTCCAGGCCCACCCGGTCGATGTCGGGTCCGGGGGGAATGGCCATCGGAAGGGTGGCCACGCGGATGTGCTTGCGGCTTGACTTGAAGAAGACACAGCCGTCGAAGGCGTCGTGGCCAAACTGGTAGAGCTGTTGGAGGTACTCGACGATCGGCTCCGGGGCGAGCAGTTCAATATTCTGGCAGCGGCAGGTGCGGTCGTCGGCGTCGATACCCGCCTGGTGAGCTGTGATTTCGCGCAGTTCAATCATGGGGCTCTCCCCGGTGTTCGAGCACGGCCACGAAGAAGCCTCCCGTGTCGTTTTGATGAGGATAGACCCGTACCGCGTGTTGGAGTCGGGGGTCGAAGCGTCGGTCTTGCCAGCGAACCAGCCCGGGGCTGGTTTTGAATCCATCGATGTGCGTCGGGACCAGATCCCAGTGGTCGCCATGTTCTGCGAGCACGGTGTCGACGATGGCCTCGTTTTCTTCCGGGGCGAACGAACAGGTGGAGTAGACGACGCGGCCTCCGGGGCGACACAACTGGAGGCACCGTGCGAGGATGGCCCGCTGGATGGTGCACAGCCGCTGGAAGTCGGCGTCGTCGGCGGGGCCGACCTCGTGGTTCTTGCGCCAGGTCGCCTCGCAGGAGCAGGGCACGTCGGCGAGCAGCCGGTCGAAGGTGCCGATGTGGCCCGGCAGGTTGGTGGCGTCGTGGACCATCACCGCCGTGTTGGTGATGCCCAGCCGGTCCACCGACCGCGCCAGGGGGGCCATGCGGTGGAAATTGCGGTCGTTGGCGATGACCGTCGCTTCCTGGCCGACGGTAGTGGCGATGCGTGTGGTCTTGGAGCCCGGTGCGGCGCAGGCGTCGAGGATGCGCTGGCCGGGGTGCAGATCCATCAGCTCCACCGGCAGAAGGGATACCTCTTCCTGCACGTGGTACAGCCCGGCGACGAAGCCGAAACGAGTCCCCGGGCTGGAGACGTTGGAGAGTCGATAGGCGCCGTCGACCCAGCCCAGGGGGCGGTAGTCGATATGGTGGGACTCGAAATAGCGCTCCAACTGCTGTGGCGTGGTCTTGTTGGGGTTGGCCCACACGCAGGTGGGAAGGGGGCGGTTGAGAGCGCCCAGAAATTGATCGAACTCGGGGATGATAGAGCGGTAGCGCTCGAACGGCGGGGGAGAGTCACTGTCTTCGGGGTGAGTCGGTGACATCGGGATGGTTTCGGGCGCCAGGACTGTTTACAATGAGAACAGACCGGTAACATGGCACAGCGAGTACCAGTATGACCGATCGAGACACAATGCATCGACGGCTAACCGCCGTTCATTCCTTCCCGGAGACCTATATTTTCAAAGTCATCGGGGTCAACGAGAAAGATTTCGTCATCCGGGTCATCCAGGCGGCGATCAATGCGATGGGGCGCACGGAACAGTTGGACGTGGACACCCGTGAGAGTAGAGCAGGGCGACACGTATCGGTGACCCTTTCAGCGCAGGTGGACGATGCCGATACGGTGCTTGATGCCTATGAGCTGTTCCAGTCCGTTCAAGGGGTGCGATTCGTGGTTTGAGCGGCGCCGGTGGGTCTACAGCATATCGACGTCGACGTCTTGACCACCGTCAGGTTGCTCGGTGGGTTCGAGCGTTTCGGGCCCATCGCTTCGAAAGAACTCCCAACTGAACAGCCCGACCCCGGCGGCGAGGCCGACGGCGGCGCCGAGCCACAGCCCGTTGCTCAGCGACTGCTGGCGCTTGCCGGTGGAGACCAGGTCGGCGTCGACGACCCCGTAGGCCTCCTGCTGAGCCTCCAGGCTGTCGTAGGTGGACTGGGCCTGCATGCCGGTGAACAGTGCGGCCGCTCCCAGCGCCAGCGATGTCGCTCCCAGACCGATGGCAGCGGTCTGGAGGGTGGTAAAATCCCCGCCCCCGGTCTGCGAGATGGGCACGAACAACTGGAGGGGCTGGTCGGGGTCGATGTCGACGTCGTGCTCGATGTGGTGGCCATCGGCGGTGATGAGCAGGGTGTGCTGGCCCTCGTCGAGTTGAATCGGCTCGGTGGTGGGCAGCGAATGGGTCTCGGCGCCGATCTGGACCGTTGCATCGTCGACGTCGGTTCGAACGAACAACTCTCCGGCGGCAATTTTTTGTTGCAGATACAGTGATGCTGTCTCTTCGGCGTTCGGCTCCAGCGCGATTTCGCGGGAGGCGGATGTGTAGCCCTCTTTGGTTGCCGACAGGGTATAGTCGCCGGGCAGAAGCTCCAGGGTGCAGGGGGTTTCGCAGCGTTTGTCTTCGCCGTCGATGGTCACGGTGACCCCGGCCGGTTCGCTGCTGATGTTGAGGACTGCTTTCTTGGCGGCCAGTTGTTGTTGCAGATCGATGATCCGTTCTGCGACCTGTTCCTCGTTGGGCGGGTCTTCCGCTTCGTTGAGGTATTTCTGGAAGTAGTGCTCTGCTTCTACCAGGTTTTCGGCTCGTCGGTGCGCTTCGCCGATGTTGTACAGCAGTTGGGGAGCCCCCAGAATGTCGTAGGCTTTTTGAAATTGTTCGATGGCGCTTTCATAGTCGCCGTCTTCGAAGTACTGGCGGCCTTCGGCGAAGAGTTGCTCGGCGTGTTCCTGGGACTGCTCTTGTTCGGCAAAGCCGATTGCGGGAACGGAGGCGATGAGCGCCAGTGCAACGGCACAGGCAACTGCAAGGCGACCGGGGGTTGAGAGACTGGTGAACCGTACGATCAGCATGGCGTAAGCCGGGGGAAGTAGGGGCTATTCTCCGAGTGGGAGCAGGTCGGTGTCATCGTCCTCGGGCTCTTCTTCATCTTCGTCATCTTCGGGTTCGTCGGCCGGTTCCGGCTGCGGCTGAGGTTGGGGTGCGGGCTGAGGTTGGGGTGCGGGCTGAGGCTCGGGTTGAGGCTCGGGTTCGGGTTCGTCAGCCGGCTCTGGTTCCGATTCGGAGTCATCGGCGTTGTCCTCGTAGGCGGCACGCGCATCGCTGCGAGCGCGCTCGACGGAGCGGACGACATCAGCGGTGCCCGCTGGCTGGAGCAGCACCTGGCGTTCCGAGTGGGCGGCCGGATCGATGTCGACACCGGTCGACTCAAAGCCATCCTTTTGTAGCTCAAAATTCACAGTTCCTTCGTCTTCCGGCAACTCCAGGGTCAGGGGAGTGGTCCCCTGGTCGTCGCCGTTGCGCAGCACCGTGGCGCCGGGGGGGCTGGAGTCGATGTTCACCTCCACGGAAGGGGGAGTGTCGGCGACGGCGCCCTCTGGCAGTTCTGCTTGCGGTTCCGGTTCAGCCTCTTCTTCCATCGAAACCACCAGCCCGACGGCGAGCCCGGCGACAATCAGTCCCATCACAACCACTGCGATGGCGGCGGGAGGCACGGAGAACCCCTCATCGTTATCGGCGTCGGATCTAGGAGAGGGCTGCTGGAACTGGCCGGTGTCCTCGTCGGGATCGGTGGAGGCGCGCATCTTCTCTTGAGGAGGCCGGCTGGGCGCCTGGACGGGGATGCCCCCGGAACCACCGCCGAGCTGGTCCTGCACGGAGTCGGCGCTGACATCGACGGTGTCTGCTTCGTGCGACGACTGGGGTGCTGTCTTTGCCGGTTCATTCTGGTCTGTGTTCACCCGTTCGGGGGACGGGGTAGGGGGTGGGACGGCGGGGCCGGAGTCGGCGTCAGCACCGTCATCGTCGGCTGGTTGTGCGAAATGCTCGTCGATAAAGCGTGCCAGCCGGTTGACCGTATACCCTGGGGCGACCTGGTGGAGCGCCCGATCCAGATCCTTTTTTTTTTTTTTTTTCTCCTGGTAGCGCTCGTCGGGATCACGGGCGAGCAGCTTCATCACGATCTCGTCGACGACCTCAGGCACGTCGGGGTTGACGATACGTGGAGGGGTGATCTGCTTGGACAGAATGTTGTTGTAGATCTGGAATTCGTTGTCGCCCTCAAAGGGCAGTTTGTTGGTGAGCATCTTGTACATGATCAGCCCGGCCGCAAACAGATCGGAGCGGCCGTCGACTCCTTCCGATTTTGCCTGTTCGGGGGCCATGTACAGAAGTTTGCCCTTGATGACGCCCATCTGAGTCTTCGACTCTTTCACAGCGGCTTTGGCCACCCCGAAGTCGATGATCTTGACGTCCCCGGCGTAACTGAGCAGCACGTTGTGCGGGCTGACGTCGCGGTGGACGATATTGAGGGGGTTGCCGTCTTCGTCGGTCTTGGAGTGGGCGACGTGGAGGCCGGCACAGATACAGGAGC
>SKMT01000477.1 GCA_007120915.1 Myxococcales bacterium
GTGGTGGGTGGTCGGTGGTGGGTGGCTGGGGGCTATTGTCTCAGATGCGGGGGCGTGGCATGGTGGACTCGTTCTAGCTGCCCGGTGTTCTCACACGTTACGGCTCGTGACCGATACGGACGGTCGAGGCAATGAGCAAGGGTTCGAAATCTCGGTCCGGGGGAGGGAACGAGAAGGTTTTTGCCGGGCGGTATGCGTACAAGAAACCACTGGGGCGAGGAGCCGGCGGGTCGGTGTATCTGGCCGAAGATCTGCACTTTGACCGGCGAGAGGTAGCGCTGAAGGTGTTGTCGGAGGAAGCCTGCGGTACGGTGCAGGGTAAGATGCTGCGCCGGGAGTTCGAGATCCTCTCGAAGCTGGATCATCCCAATCTTGTTCACGTCTATGACTACGGGGCATTGCCCGACGGCGGAGTGTATCTGGCCGAAGAATACATCGACGGGTTCAGCCTCCAGGATGCCCGGGCACTACTGGAGCCGGAGGCGCTGATCGATCCGACGCTTCAGGTGCTGCAGGGGTTGGCCTATCTGCACGGAATGGGGACGATTCATCGGGACATCAAGCCGGCGAACGTGATGTTGCTGTGGCTCGATGACGCATCGGCGCGTCCGATGATCAAGCTGGTGGACTTCGGGTTGTCGAGTATGGACCCGAAGCGCGACACGCTGCGGGGCGGGACTCGTTCGTATATGGCGCCGGAGATAATCCGCGGGCAGAAGGGCGAGTTTCGCTCCGATCTGTATAGTCTGGGCGTGACGCTGTACTACGCGCTTTGTGGGGTGTTGCCCTGGGGGCCGCGAAGCAAGGAAGACCCGCCGCCGACAGAAGAGGACTTCCGCCCCCCTGATCCTCACCGGCTCAACGAGGATGTGCCACTGGAGTTGAGTCGATTCACCATGGCGTTGCTGCGCCAGGTCTCCGATGTCGACTATGCCGACGCGGGTGAGGCGCTGCAGGCGCTGGCAGCGGATGCGGGGCAAATTCAGACGCGTTCGGTGGGCCAGATGGCCAACTCGCTGGACGTGTCGGCCGCTCCGGTGATTCAGGGATATTTTGAGCGCGGGATTCTGTCGCGGCGAGTCGAGGAAGATGATCTGATCCGGGAGTGGATTTCGATGGCTTCCGAGCCGTCGACGGGCCGGATGTATCTGATCCACGGCGATGACGGGGTAGGAAAAACGAGACTGCTCGAAGATGTACAGGCGTCGGTGAAGCTGGATGGCTACCTGGTGTTGTCGCATTCGTGCGACGAGTTGGAGGGGCCGTATTCGCTTCTGTTGCAGATGGCACAGCGGCTGGTGGAGTTGGCGCGCAGCCACGAAATGGCCATTCCTCATCGGATTGAAACGGCGCTGCAGATGCGGCGCCTGTTCACCGAGCTGGACGTGATTACGCCGGGCCAGCAGGGCAGTCCGATGGCCGAACAGTCGTGGATTAGAGAGGCGATCGGAGAGATTCTGGACCGGCTGTCGGAACGCAAGGTCATCTTCTTTGTGGACGACATTCACCGGGCGGATGCTCCGTCCAGGGAAGTACTCTACGAATGGTTTCGCCCCGAGAAATCACCGAACCGCCCCGACGTGGTGGCCACCACCGGTGATGGGGAGTTCTTCGAGACCTGTGCCGACCAGCAGGGGGTGCAGGTGCTGTCGATCGAAGGGATTGGCCAGGAGGACGTGGAATCATTTTTTCGGGGTCAGTTGGGGCTCGACGAGTTGAGTGACCAATGGCTGTCGGCGGTAGCGAAGGCATCGCAGGGCAGGCCGGCCTATATCGAAGAGTTGTGCCGATACCTGATCGACGACGGGATGTTGTGGAGGGATTCGGCAACCCGCTGGAAGGTACGCAGCGAGGCTCTGGAAGGGGCGGGGGTTCCGGAGTCGCTTCGTGAGTCCTTGCGTCGTCGCATCACCGCCGTGGGGGCGGCCGGAAGGGAGTGTTTGGAACTGCTGGCGCTGATGCAGCGGCCGCTGACCTGGAAGAGTGCGCGCACGCTGCTGGAGCGTGGAGGCAGCGATACGCAGGAAGCGGAGGAGACGCTGGAGACGGTGCAGTGGCGTCACCTGGTGCAGACCATCCTCAGCCAGGGGGGGCGGTATGTGCAGGTGGTGCATCGGGATCTCGCCGAGGCTGTCGCCGACATGATCAGTCCCGAGTGGAGGCGGGCGTTGCATCGACGCATCGGCCAACAGTTGGCACGTGACTGGAGTGATGGCACAGAAGATGCGCTGGAGGCGGCCGCCCATCTCGATGAGGGTGGAGAGCTCAAACGGGCTGCTCCCTACTACGAGCTGGCCGGCGATTGGGCGATGTGCCAGGGCAAGCACCGGGATGCTCATCACCGATATACACGGCTTCTGGAGGGATTGGAGCGCGACGAGCAGCCGGCTGCAACGGGGTTTGCCCATCTGAAACTGGCGCGTGTAACCCTGGAGCGGTTCGACCCGGAGTTGTGCCGGCGACATATCGAGAAGGCGCGGGAAGCACCGGCAGAAAGCCTGTGGTTGCGCTACCGGGTGTTGCTCGAAAGTGCCAAGGCGGCGCTGTCGCTGGGTGAAGTCGACGTCGCCAGGGGGCGCATCGAGCAGCTTCACGATGAGCTGGGGCAGATGGGCGCTGACATCGGTGTGTGCAGGGTGGAAGCGCAGATCCATATCGTGCATGGCGAATTGCAACAGGCCGACGCAGCGCTGCGGCGTTGTATCAGCCAGGAAGCGGCGCTTTTGCCGCAGCGAGTGGTCCCGGCGATGGGGGTGTGGGCGAGGCTGGAGTTGTTGCGGGGCGAAGAACAGGAGGCGTTCGACAGCTATGCCAGGGCACTGACGCTGTTGGAGTCGAACCCGTCGGCCGCCCACCGGGCAGTGTTGCTGGCGTGGAAGGGAGCGGATCTTCGGCGTGTGGGCCGTCCCATTCAGTCGCGTCGCACACTTCGCCGCGCACTGTCCATCCTGGTAGAGACCGGTCCCCCCGATGAGGTAGTGGACACGCTATTCCAACTCGCCTGGACGCTTGCGGAGCTGGACCAGCGCCACGAGGCGTTCAGCAGGGCTTACGAGGCGTTAACGTTGGCCGAAAAGCTGGGCCATCGCACCTATCTGCAGAAGATCGCGTTGCTGCTGGAAGGGGTTCGGCTACGAGATGACAGCGACAACGAGGCGACGTTAAGCCGAATTGACGAGCTGGTAGAGACCTTTGGAGGGGGCGATGAGTTCGTGGCCGGACGTGCGGAATTGTTGATGGCACTCGGTAATTTGATGATTGCGTTGCAACTGAAAGAACGAGGCCCGCAACTGCTGCAACGAGGCCGCCAGATTGCATTCAACATCGGCGCCACGGGCCTGTTGCCACCAGTGGAGGATTAGGCGCACGTGACACAGCCCGCAGAGACAAAATCACTGAGGATCGACGGCGTACGCGTCGAATTCGAACAACGTAACCAGGAGGGAATCGTCGCCGAGCAAGCGGCGCGGCGACTCGGCGTGCCCACCGATGCCATCGAAGAGGTGACGGTGGTGCGCGAGAGCATGGATGCGCGCGGGAGGCCGACGCTGGTGTTCAATGTGGACGCGAAGGTCGACGCCGGGGTGGTGCCCGAGACGTTGCCCGGTGGGATTCGATCTAGCCCCGGCGCTGACCCCGCACCGCGGCAGTTCAATCCGGATACGGATGAGCGGGTGGTGGTCATCGGAGCCGGGCCGGGGGGGTTGTTCTGCGCACATCGGCTCGCCGAAAGTGGTGTGGATACGGTTCTGCTCGACCGAGGTCAGCCCGTGGAGGTGCGGGGCCGCGACGTATCGGCGCTGATGCACCGCGGAGAGCTGAAGCCGGACAGCAACATCTGTTTCGGAGAGGGGGGCGCCGGCACCTGGTCGGACGGGAAGCTGTACACCCGGGTCAGTGATGTGCGCCGACGCCACGTGCTGGAGACGATTGTCGACCTTGGCGGTCCCGACGAGATTCTGGTGAAAGGAAAACCCCACCTGGGAACGGATCGGCTGGTACGGCTGTGCAAGGCGTTTCGGGCCCGGCTCAAAGAGGCGGGATGTACGGTGCGGTTCGGTGCGTTCGTAGAAGAACTTCTGTTCGACGAGACCCATGGCGAACGCAACGTCGTCGGGGTTCGCCTCGGCGACGGAGAGCGCATCGACGCCGATCGGGTGGTGTTGGCGGTGGGTCATTCGGCGCGGGAGATGTACCGGCATCTCGCCGAGGCCGGGGTAGCGATGGAGCCCAAATCCTTCGCGGTGGGATTCCGGGTGGAGCATCGCCAGGAGTTGATCAACGAGATTCAGTACGGGCGCTACGCCGATATCGACGGGTTGCCGTCGGCGGAGTACCGGCTGGCGGCGAATTACGGGGAGGGGGAGCATCAACGGGGTGTGTACAGCTTCTGTATGTGTCCCGGAGGCCAGATTGTGCCGTCTCATACGCTGCCGGAGGGCATCTGTGTCAACGGCATGAGTCATGCCAGCCGACGTGGCCACTGGGCGAACTCGGCGCTGGTGGTCACAGTCGATCCGAAGGACTTCGACACCTACGACGAATTTGAAGGTGGCGAACAGCCCGAGGGTGTGCTCGCCGGGATGGCGTTTCAGCACGAAGCGGAGCGGCGAGCCTATAGGCTGGGAGGCGGTGGGTTTATCGCACCGGCCCAGCGGGTGACTGACTTCAAAGCGGGGCGGCCCACCAAGACGGTGCGCGACACCACCTATAAGCCCGGGATTGTAGCGTCGGATCTGCGCAGTTGTTACCCGTCGTTCGTCATCGAGCATCTGCAACAGGCGCTGGAAGACTTCGATGACAAGATGAACGGCTATCTGTGCGATGACGCACTTCTGGTCGGTGTAGAAACCCGCACCAGCGCACCGGTGCGGATTCTGCGCGACGAACAGGATTATCAGTCAGCGTCGGTTCGCCGGTTGTATCCGGTGGGAGAAGGGGCCGGGTACGGCGGGGGAATCGTCAGCTCTGCGATCGACGGGCTGCGGGTCGCCGAGCGGATGCTCGAGGAATGGACCGACAGCTAACCTGCAGTGGTAATGAGTTCAGCGATCAGT
The DNA here is from genome assembly GCA_007120915.1 of Myxococcales bacterium. Classification (GTDB taxonomy): domain Bacteria; phylum Myxococcota_A; class Bradymonadia; order Bradymonadales; family Bradymonadaceae; genus SLJM01. The sequence goes on from SKMT01000477.1 coordinate 5,058, forward strand.
TGGAGGGAAGCCGGATCTGAGCGTCGAAACTGCTTTCGACGACGTGGTCGTGGATGCGCAGAAACTCCGAGTTGTTGCGGATGGTCACGGAGATGTCGGTCCACTGGTCGTCGTCCAGGTCGCTGCGGTCGATCTGCAGTGTTTCGGCATCGGTGTCCACCGGTTCACCGTCGACGGTCCAGTGCAACTCGTAGCGGTCGGTGGCCGCATTGTCTCGTACCGGCGCCGAGACTTCGACGGTGCCATCGGCGCGCACATCCACATGCAGTCCCGAGCCATCGGACGGGGGGATCAACGAGTAGAAGCGCCGCACCATCTGCTGGGCGCAGACCGGACAGAAGTCCTCGCCGGAACTCTTCATCATGCACTCGTCGACAGGACGGACCAGAAAGTCGCAATTGTAGGCCGGGCTGAAGGCCCCGACCTGATGGCCGTCACTGAAATCACTGAAATAAGAAGGGGTGGGCATAGGGGTGTCGTCGTCGACCCACTCGGCCCACTTAAACTCGTCGTCCTCCTGTTCGGCGTCGTCACGAGTGGCGATGTTCACCGGCAGCGGGATGGTCGGTTCGTGGTAATAGCAGGCGTCTTGTTGCACGTAGTATTCGTCGCCGAGCAGGCCCAGTGTGTGGCCGACTTCGTGCACGGCGGTGTCGGGGAAGCGTTCGCGGTCGTCGTAGTTGGTGACCATGGCGACGTAGGCGCCGGCGAACCCGGAGAATTTGTCGGAGTTCGCGATCATGATGACTTCGTCGTAGGCGGCGAGGGCAGCAATCTCATAGATGTCGGCGATGTCCAGCGGCATGGCCACCCGGTCGCTGATATCGTCGATGGGAAATCCGTACTCGTCGGCGATGGCGGGGATCACGAAGGTGGTGCGGAAGGCGGTATCGCGGAAATCCTGCTCGCAATCGGGGTCGGCGCCGACGTGGTTGCAGTCATAGCCAGCGCCGGATTCATTGCTGGGTGTCCAGATTTTGTTGACGTTAAACAGGTCTGCATGCTCGGCGATGGGAGAAGCGTCGAGGAGTCGGTCCGAGACAGTGCGGGCATCCTTTTCGAACTCTTCGCGCTCCTCTTCGGTGTAACCGTCGCCCAGGATGGCGACGTTAATACTCGACTCGGGGGGCCCGTGATCGACCAGGGGCTCGATGTGGTAGTCGGCGTCGGGGCGGGGGCTGCGGGCCTGCTCCTTAAGTTCGGCGATGTCATACTCAGCTACCTGAACCCATTCGCCGTCTTCGAGCCTGATTTCAAGCTGGTAGCGGTCAGCACCGTCGACAGCCACCGGGACCTTGGCGGGAAACGCCAGCATTTCCGGGTAATCCTCCAGCACCAACTGGTAGAGCAGTTCGACGGTGACGTTCAATGAGTCGGGCATAAACTCATCGATGACCGGCGTGAGGAATTCGAGCAACTGGTAGTGTGAGTTCAGCCGCTGGGTCCAGACTGTATCGTCTTGTTCGTCGACCACTCTGGCGCGACTGATGTGGTGAGGGTCACCGGCATCGTCAGAAGGACCGACATAGACGTCGGCGTCGAACACATCGGCGAGTTCGACGGTAAATTGATCGTCGTCGTCGAGCCGGGCATCGAAGATCACGGGAAGGGCGCGCAGGTCGTCGGTGGCCGCCTCAAAGGGAGCGCCTTGTTCCACAATGGTGGGTTCACCGGAGTCATCGGTGCGCACCTCTACAGGGTCGATGTCGCTGCTGCAGCCGGCGACGAGTAGAAACATTCCCGCGAGAATAAGGCTGCTGATTTGTCGCATGATCTGTCACACAGATGGAGACTCAAAAAGGCTGACTGAGCTCAATGTAGCGAACGGTGTTCAGGTAGACAATCGGGGCGGGCTTATTGTTGGCCGCCCCGTCTTGCTGTCGAATCTCGGAGTGGGCTCCCCTGGCGAATAGACCGCACCGGGGACGTCCGTGAGTTTTGTTATTGGTTTCGTCTGATGGGTTTTGCGCAATCTCGACGGGATAGGCGCAGGACCGGTGGCAGAAGGTAGAAGCAGAAGGGGAGCTTGCGCCGGCGGTGATAATCGAATTATGGCTGTAGTGGTGGCAGTGGCGACGGTGACCGGGAAGTAGCGATGGACACAGCGGAATTGACGGCCTGGCTGACGACGGCGGGATTCGTGGTCATTCTGGTGGTGCTGATGGTGATGGGCTGGCGGATGTTTCAGCGTCGCCGGCGCGAAGAGATGCGCGAAGAGTTGGCCGACGAACTTCAGAAATGCGTTGAGCGACTGGGGCTGGGCACGGTGTGGCAGACGCCGTTGTTTCAGGCTGATGTGTACGGCATCCGGGGGGGGATCGACGGCTACGACGTGCGTGCTGAGTTGTGGGACAAGTCGAGCCGGGACTTCTTCCGGCTGACCGTTCATTTTCCGCACGCGACGGCTCAGACCTTCCGGCTGATGACGCGGCGCCGCCGGGGGTTGGAACATCTGTGGCGGATGCATCGGATCAGTGTGGACGACGATCTGTTCGAGGAGTCATTTTCGCTGTATGGACGCCGCGAAGACCAGAAGCGGCTGGCGAAACTGTTCGATGCGTCACTGCGCCGCGAGCTTTTGGCGCTGGCCAATCAGGTGAAGGGGCTGAAGCTGGGAACACACTCCCTGTATGTGCACGTCGACAAGATGGTGGACCCTCCGGTGGTCGAAGAGGTGATCGAGCAGGCGCTCGAAATTTGCCGCCGGCTGTTTGATCAGTCCGTCGAAATTGGATCGGTGGAGGAGGAGCTGAAGGCAGAATATGCCACCGCATCGATGGACATGGTCAGCCGGGACGGAGAATCGACGGTGGCCGAACAGTTTCCGGAGGGAGGAGACGAGCACCTGACGACCGGCGAGCATCAGGTCATGGGAGAGGAGTCCTCGGTGCCCGGACTCGAAGAGTCTTTTGCGTCCGATGGCGATGGGGCTTCGGGGGAAGAGCCGGTCTCAGACTCCGAGGAGGCATCGGCATCGGAGGAGTCGTCGCCATCTTCTTCTTCGTCTTCAGGCTCCTCCCGCTGATCGGGGGCGGCGTTGACTTCAACCATCGCGGGGCGGAGCACACGTTGATCGCTCTGGTATCCGCGGCGAAATCGGCGACGGATAGTCCCGGGTTCGGCGTCGTCGTCACTGCTGGTGGAGATCGCTTCGTGCACGGTAGGGTCGAAGGGGTCACCGGGCTGGGGCTCGATGGCCGTGATGCCGTGGCGCTTGAATGCGTCGACCAGTGCCTTCGCGGCGATTTCGATGCCCTCTCGAAGTTGTTCGTCACCAGCGCCGTCGTCGCAGTGCTCTCCGGCTTGCTGCAGGCTGTCGACGACAGGCAGCAGATCCTCGGCGAGGGAGTGGTGAGCAGTCTGAAGTTGGCGATCCTGTTCGCGGCGCAACCGGTCGACCTGGCGGCGGTGCTCATCGTGGCGCTGTATCGCCTGCTGGTGGGCGTGGCGAAGACGGTGGACTTCGCGGCGGTGACGGCGCCACAAAAGCCCCAATGCCGCTGCCGCCACAATGGTCATCACTGCTGCTGTAAACCAGCCGATCATCGGGTGTCCTAACGAAAGCCCAGGTCAATGTCTCCCGCTCATGGTGGTCGCACAGTGGATGGGGGTCAATGGCCCGGGAAGTTGCGGTTGCACAGCTCGGGGAAGAGGAATTTTCCTGACCGCTGCACCAGTTTGACAGGGGGGTGGGATCGTGCTAGTTCGTGCCTCCGTTTTTGGCGGCGTAGCCAAGTGGTAAGGCAAGGGCCTGCAAAGCCCCGATTCACCGGTTCGAATCCGGTTGCCGCCTTTTGAACGGGACGCAATTTGGTGACGTTGCGTCGCGTTTTAGCCGGTTCGGGAGTCGATTCCCGGCCGGCTTTTTTGTTGGTGAGCAAAAATAGTTGTTCCCCTTGCGGATTCGCTTACACTACGCAAGTAGACCGACCCACCAGAGATGTTCGTGGTAGGTGAAGCACCGAGGGCAAATTGACCTTAGAACCCCGTCGGGCATAGTGTGACACGTCTTCAGCACCCGGGCTTGCCCGGCGGCAAGGCGACGGGACCAATGAAGTGCCAGCAGGAGGTGAACGATGGAGCCGGGTCGAAAGGTCTTGATTCTCGACGCAGACATCATGACCGTGATGGAGGTCGAGGAATATCTGGAACACGGGGGATATGACGTGGTTCATCTGTCGTCACCCAGCGGGGCGATCTCGAAGATCGAGTACGAGGACCCGGAGGTGTTGCTTCTGGACATCGAGATGCAACGGCTCAACATCGATGATCTGTTGGACACGCTGCAGGCGGCGCCGGGCTATGAGGAGATGGTCGTCGTCGCATTCAGCGACATGGATGCCGACGACCTACAGCAGTTTTGCATGGAGAATGCGCTCAACGGTTATTTCTGCAAATCGATGGATATCTCACAGATCGCCGAGTTTCTGGACAACTTTTTCGAATATTGAGCTTCGGCTGCCGAAGCCGGTGAACAGTGGTAGCACCAGCATACACCGGTGAAGAGCAGGGGGTTGGCAAACAACCGTGATAGTCACGCGGCGGCCGTCCTGGTCCCATCACATTGACGGGAGGAACAGATGAGCAACGGAGAAGAGAACGAAGATGCGGGGCGCGAGATCTGGTTGCTCGTCGATCACTCTTCGCGGGAAGCGGCACTGATGCCGGTGGCCGAGCAGTTGGAACAGCGAGGCCATACCGTGGAACTGGTCACCATTACGGAAGTGATCGGCAACGTGGCGCGCGAA
>SKMT01000660.1 GCA_007120915.1 Myxococcales bacterium
GCTGGGGCTGGGCGGGATCGTGATGGCCGGTGGGTTGTTCCGCCATCTTCGCCGGCGCCGGCGAGAAGAACAGTTGGAGCTTGAGGTTCACGACCGGGTGAAGCGATACAACGACCGACTCGACGAGCTGAAGCAACGCGCCGGGCGGTTGCGCGAGCAGATCCGGGAGATGTTGGGCGGTGGTGACGCCTCCACGGTGCACAGCCTGCTCGACGATGAGGCGACGGAGTCGGTGGACCTGGTGTTTGTGCTTCTGGAGCACGCCGAAGAGATGAAGCTGCGGCTTACCAGGGAGGCCAATCGCGATGCGTCGTCGATTGAGCGCATGGAGGTGATCGACAACTTCCTGGAGGGCCAGACCATCCGCATCACGCCCGCGAACAGCGAGGGCAAAACGGTGTTGGACCGCCAGCTCAACGAGTCCTATGAGTTCGACGGCCGCGAGATCTTCGAGCAACTGAAGCGGTTGATCGACGAGGCCGAGGGGTTGATTGGGGAGGTGGAGGGGGAGGTCGATGAGGTGTGGTAGATCGAAGAGCTACTGCCGATAGCAGGGACGCTATCGTGCCCGAAAAACCGTCATGAGTTCGGGGGATGGTGCTTACACTTTGCGGGGAAATGGATCATGGCAGGGCCCCGCGGGGGTTCTGCGTCTTCGTTGAGGACAGGCAACGGTGAACACCACGACCGACGAGATGGTCGAACGGCTTCGGGACCCGGAAGGGCAACAGGAGCTGTTCGCCGCCGACGTAGAGGAGGAGCCGGCAGAGATTGGCGGGGCTTTCGCGCGCTGGAAACGGTGGGCGCTGATGGGCGCCGTTGGCGTGCTGGGGATTTTGATCAGCGTCGGCGGCTGGTTGTGGCTTGACCAGCAGGAACGAGACCATCTGCAGGTGCAGATGAGCTTCGACGCCGACCAGTACACCAATCTGCTGGAGCGGCGGATCGAGGAGCGCGTGGAAGCCGTGGAAGCGATGATGGCGTTCTACGAAGGGGCGGACCGACTGGATCACCAGGAGTTCGAGCTGTTCGTGCGCACCTACCTGGAGCACCACGTCGACGTGGAGTCGTTGATGTGGAATCCGCTGGTCGCCGATGCCAATCGCGATGAGCACGAGTTGCAGACCCGCCAGATGCTCGAAGATCGGGACTATCAGTTGGTCGAACGCGCAACAGACGACCGTCTGGTGGTCGCCGATGAGCGTGAGTTTTATGTGCCGGTGCAGTTTTCGGTACCCACGCTGGGGATCTTTCCACCGGGGTATGACTGGGCGTCGAAACCGGAGGTGGTGGACGCAATTGCCGATGCAGCACAGATCCAACAGGTGCGCGTGGTGGGGCCGCTGGAGAAGACGAACGACGCGCCTGTGTACGGAACGTTCGGGCCCGTGTTTCTGGGGGATGCCCCGGGGCAGTTGGACAATGTGAGTGGATTCATGACGGCGATTTTCCATCTCGGTCAAGTCGTCGACGAGGTCCATGCACGTCGGTTGCCGATCCCCTTTGAGTTTCAACTCGTTGATCTCACCGAGCCCGATGCGCCGGGGGTGGTGTACACCTGGCGGGGAGACGGAAATGAGGCCGATGGCGACGACGGTTCGGGCTGGGAGTACCGGCAGTCACTTCAGATACCGGGAGTGCACTGGGAAGTGCAGGCGCGGCCCGACGACGATTATCTGGCCGGCCACCGAAGCGCGACTCCAGAGCTGTTCGGCGGGTTTGTGTTGCTGGTGACGTTGCTGGGACTGTTCTTCATGCATACCACCATGGGGCGGGGAGAGCAGATCCAACAGGTGGTCGAACAACGCACCGCCTCGCTTCAGGAGCACCGGCAGCGATTGCAGCAGATTGCCGTACAGATGGCCCGTGCTCGCCATGAAGCGGTAAAAGCGAACAAGGCCAAGAGTACGTTTCTGGCGAACATGAGCCACGAGATTCGCACTCCGATGAACGGGATCATCGGGATGGCAGAGCTGTTGGAAGAGACGCAACTGGACGATCGCCAGCAGGAGTACCTGACGTTGCTGGATCGGTCGGCCCGGGGGTTGCTGTCACTGCTAAACGATATTCTCGACTTCTCGAAGATCGAAGCTGGAGAGTTGGAGCTGGACCACCGGCGATTCTCTCCGGCCGATCTGACGGGGGAGACGCTGCAGGTGATGTCGCGGCGGGCACGCCAGAAGAAGCTGGACCTGGTGTACTCGGTGCACCGCGACGTCCCCTTCGCGGTGGTCGGTGACCCGGATCGGCTCCGCCAGATCTTGATCAACCTGGTGGGCAACGCCATCAAATTCACTGAAGAGGGCGAAATCCGGGTGCATCTTCTCGCCGAGCAGTTTGAAGACGAAACGGTGACTCTGAAATTTTCGGTCACCGATACGGGAATCGGGATCGACGAGCGTGAACGGGAACGGATCTTTGACGCCTTCCAGCAGGTCGACGCGTCGGTACGCCGGGTGTACGAGGGAACGGGCCTGGGGCTGGCGATCGCCTCTCAGTTGGTGCGGCTGA
>SKMT01000258.1 GCA_007120915.1 Myxococcales bacterium
CCCATGTCAGCCCCTCGGGCCGTTGGGGAGGGGGGGCAAAATCACCCCCTGTAACAGCATTTCTGCGTTTGGATCTTCTGGCAGACGCGGTCTGTGGAGTTCGCTTCTGGCAGGGTCCGTTCGGTGGCACTGCAGACACATCCTGGAGGGCCCAGACCAGTACGGACTTCTGGCCCCCTCTCGATGTGATATCACCCCAAAAACACTGGCCGATGTCAGCCCCTCGGGCCGTTGGGGAGGGGGGTATAAATCACCGCAGCAGCAGCATAGTCACCGCCCCATTTGCGGTGTTGTCCAAGGTTGCTTCTCGATGCTGATTCCCATACGGTCCGATTCGTATCTTACAAGTCTTCCACAGTTTTTGTCCGGAGGGTCTTAATGTCTATTCGTCGAGTGTTGCGTTTGTTCATGGTGGTCTGTCTGAGCACCACCCTGGTGTTGGCCCTGGGCTGTTCGGAAGATGACACCGAAAACGGGGATGACCCGGATGCCGGCCAGGTCAACGGTGACACCGGCGACGATGACACCGGTGATCGTGATGTAGGCGACGAGGATGCCGGCGACGAGGATGTAGGCGACGAGGATGCTGGCGACGAGGATGCAGGTGACGAGGATGCCGGCGACAACGATCTTCCCGGACCCGAACCAAATCCCGAGTTGTATCCCGCCGAAGACGATGATCAGTGGGGATACATCAACACCGATGGCGACTTTGAAATCACCCCTCAGTTCGACCACGCCACCCCGTTTTCGGAGGGATGGGCGCGGGTCGAAGATGACGGCGACTACCACTTCATCGACGCCGACGGCGAAATTCAGCTCAGCCCCGGGCTCGACTGGGTAGACAATTTCCACGAGGATCTGGCCGCTGCCCGCGAAGCCGAAGATGAAGCCTACGGATTCATCGACCGCAATGGCGAGTTCGTGATCGAACCGCAGTTTCGCCAGGTCGGGTTTTTCTCCGAAGGGTTGGCGGCAGTAGACGTCCAAGATCTGGGATCTGACCAGTCCGAGTGGGGCTTCATCGATGACTCCGGTGACGTGGTCATCGACGGGCCCTTCGACGGGGCTCGCCACTTCAGCGATGGGCTGGCGCCGGTGATCGAAGAAGACGGGTTTGTCTCCGGCCACTGGGGCTTCATCGACCCGGAAGGGGATATCGAAATCGACTACCAGTTCGACGACGCCCACTCCTTTTCGGAGGGGCTGGCCATCGTCGAGATCGAGCAGGTAAATCCCATGGAGCCAAGCTACGGATTTATCGACGATACCGGTGATTTGGTCATCGACACCGACTACGAACACGCCCTGGCTTTCGCCGAAGGCATGGCACCGGTAACCACGGAATCAGTGGGCAACTTCCACTTCATCGACGACGACGCAGAGCGGGTCATCCCCGACGATGGCGGCTTTGATTTTGCGCTGCCCTTCGACGGACCACTTGCGAGAGTGGCACTGTCCGGAGGAACTCCCCCCCGGGGAAGCGCCGGTGGAGAACGAGAATGGAACCTCGATCAGATCGACGACTGGGCCTACATCGATCAAGACGGCGAACAGGTCTGGCCCTGACGCCGTGGCGAGCCCACGACAAATGAACAGGTGCTACCCGAATATCCCCCCTTTTTGACGGGGTGGTTTTGAAGAATGTCAACTCACTGTGACGGTCTTCCGGGCAGCCACTGAAACCTTGTGGCGATGCAACGTTTCGGGCTCAGCGCACGCAGGGTTACACGTCATCGTTGGGCCGCAGCGGTGTCGCGGAGACTCAGTACAAACACAACTTCCGAAAACAGTGCACCCAAAAAGGGCAGCAGCAGGGTCGCGCCTTCGATGGTCTGCATTATCAGAGATGTCTGCCCGACGTCCGGACTTCCCCAACCCGGCAGCAGAGCCATCGTGCCGAGCATCAACGCCATCCCGACGCACGCTCCGCACATCCCGACCGTGCTGAGCATAAACAGCCGCCAGATCGGTCGATCATACGGGCGGTTTCGCCGCTTGAGATCTATCCAGGTCCCCACGACCACCATCACCGTCGCCGCCACGAATGAAACAACCGCATAAAGGGCGAAAATGCCCATAATGACCATCGGCGTAACCCCGGAGAATCCAGCCCAGGCGGTAGCAGGAAAGAAAAGCCCGGCGAACAGTATCGACACAGCCCACAGATGTCGTGTCATTGCATCACTCCAGTCTGTTTCGGGAAACGAAAGAGCAGCACCGATGGCTGACTGACAATCGATACCACCCGGCAATCTCAGTCTCGCCACTACGACGCCCATCTGTGTGAAGATATTCAGTTCCTCGGACAGAACAAACCGGCTTGGCTCACCGATATTGCTTGTCGAGCGCGGCACGATCCATGCCCGCGACTCTCGATCCAGATCGACGACGGCACCGATGCGGTCACCCCCGCTAACGGATCGCGACGGTCAACCCGGCGTCGTCCGACAGTTCAACAGCATCGACATGTCCACTTCTGCCCTCATCGTCGACCACGTGGGCATGAATGGAGGTGGTGTGGTCCACGACCACTGCTGTGTGATCGGTGGTGAACAGACCGGCGATGGTCACCGGCTGCCCGTCAGTTTCGTACTGGTGAGCGTACTCTTTGCGCTCATCGCATGAATTCGCCCCCTCCTCGGGGAGTCGCTCACCGTCGACGACGTGCCATTCCACATACGGTCGGGGATCAGTGATCCGGAACGACAGCGGAGCGTCGATATTGTGCTCGTCGCGCCACTGTTCCAGACGTTTCTGCAACGACTCCAGATCCCGAGCGTCGCCGAGATCGACGTCCGCCCAGCCGTCGGTGGCAGCACCGAACAGAATGGTGGCATCGAGATCGTCATCCAGTTTGGCGACCGGAACCTGTTCGAAGTGTGGCTCATCGTCGGCATGCCCCAGATACACCGTGTCGTCGATGACGGTGATCTCGCCGGTCAAATCACCCAGTGCCCCCACGGCGTGGTTGATCGGCTCCTGTCCGTTCAGCCCTTCGGCCAGCCCCACTGACGGGGAGTAGTCGTTGCGCATGTTGATGTTGCGCAGCTCACCGTAGGTCTGCAGCGTTGGCATCGCCGCCGGGTCCACCGCCGCCGGATCGCCGCCGGTCTCGTCGTCGACGGGTTGCTCCTCGTCGGCGTGCTGTTGAACTTCCGCAGGCTGGTCGTCGGCGGGTTCGTCACCGTCATCACAGCCCACATTGACGGCCATAGCTACCACCACTGCCAGTATCAATTGCCGCTTGAACATCATCGATCTCCTGCTTCTCGCTGAATCTCTTCGGTCTGTGGGTCGTGCGTCTCATTCTCGTCAGTTTTATCTCGCAACAGATCCCGACCGATCTTGGCGCCCACCAGCACCAGCCCCGAGCTGTGCATGAAGAAATCGAAGATGTAGATCGGCTCCGTCAACTCCCCCCGGACCAGCATCCGAGAGGTCTCCCACAGGTGTGGTTCCGGATAGAACGGGGCCAACGCCAACAGCAGCGCCAGCGGACCAATGATCCAGTAGGAGAGCCGGTCCAGCCAGGCGCCGAGGTGGTCGCCGATCCAGCGGAATGCAGCGGTCATGTCAGCTCCCGGACCCGGCGCGCTCGAAGGCGTCGACCAGGGTGTTGGCGGTGATCACCTCCGACAACGACTCCGGGTCGTCGGGGGCATCCGGCGAATACACCAGATAGAATGGTATCGCCGCCCGGTTGTATTCGGCCAGCTTCTGGCGAATATCCTCGTCGGCGTCGGTCCAGTCCGCCTCCAGCATCACCACGTCATAGTCGGCGACCGCCCGGTAGACCGGCTCGGTCTCAATGGCGTTTTCCTTGTTGACCTGGCAGGTCAGACACCAGTCGGCGGTGAAGTTGACGAACACCGGCCGCCCCCGAGCAAGGGCGTCATCTACCGCCTCTTCGGACCAGGGTTGCCAGTCGATCTCCTCGTCGAGCTGTGCCTGCTGTCGGGCCGGCGGCTCCGCATCGATGGGCAACACCACCATCGCCGTGGCCGCCACCAGCCCGGCGGCGACCACCACACAGGCGGCCTTCTTCCAGGTCCAGGGCTGAAATTGGACCAGCCCCCAGATCCAGGCCGCCAGCGCCACCACCCCCGACAGCATCAACATCTGCCCCATCACATCCACGCCGGCCTGTCGGCCCAGAAGCCAGACAATCCAGATGGCGGTGCCCACCAGGGCGAATCCCAGAAAGTGTTTCAGATGCTCCATCCACGCACCGGGTCGAGGCAACAGACGCGCCCAGCCAGGCGCCAGCATCAGCACCACCATCGGAGCGGCCAGCCCCAGCCCCAGCATGGCGAACACGGCGATGATGGTGGGGGCGCTCGACGCGAGGGCAAACCCCACCGCCGTGCCCAGAAACGGCGCCGAACAGGGGGTGGCCAACACCACCGCCAGCACTCCCTTCCAGGCGCTTTTTCGCAGCCCCGAGGCGCTCTCGGCTGTCTTATGCAGCCCCTCGGAGCCGACGGTGACCTCGAACAGCCCGAACAGATTCAGGGCAAACAACACCAGAATCACCAGCAGCGCCGCCAGAAAGTGAGGCTCCTGGAACTGAAAACCCCAGCCGACCTCGGTGCCGAACACCCGCAGTCCGATGACCACCCCGGCGAGCACCAGCATGCTGGCGACAATTCCCACAGTATACGCCGTCCCGTGGGCCACCACGTTTTTGCGATCTTCGTGGGCCATCTCGGCGAATGACGACACCTTCAGCGCCAGCACCGGAAACACGCAGGGCATCAGATTCAGGATCATCCCGCCGATAAAGGCCATCAGCAGGATCAACAGTATGTTGCTGTCCCCGCCCATCGGGGCGTTGGACCCGCCCGGGGCAGAATCGGCGCTGTCCCAGTCGACCAACTCGACAAACGATGGAAATTCCACCGGCTGAACAGCGGCCATATCATCGGCAAATGACAACTCGTCGTGCAGGTGCACCGGAAGGATGGTGCCGTCGGCCAGCTCAAACTGCACAACCCCCGAGATCAGCTCGCCGTGATGGTCGTCGTCACCGCCGCTGTATTCGGCCAGCAGTTGCAACACGATCCCGTCGGCGACCTCCGGGTGGTCCGCCGCCCCGGTGGTCACCACATCCACCGCGGAGTGGCTGTCGGGGAAGAAGGCGTGCTCGAATTTGTCGTACTCCAGCTTCGGGCGTCGGCATTCGTCGCCCGGCTCGTCGCACTCAACGACCTCGACGACGACCTCGAACTGCTGGTCGGAATCCAGCGGATCGGTCTCGTAGTGAAACCGGGTCTCCAGCCCCACCTCTTCGGCCGGCTGCGGTACCCTGTCGACAGCAGCGTCGAACAACTCCGCGATTTGCGGGTCGGCCATCCGGGTCTGATCGCCGACATCGATGGTCCGCGACAGCTCCGACTCTCCCTCCACACAGGCGTCCTCACAGGCCAGATACCCCACCGAGGCTTCGATCTCGATCTGATCGGAGGCTTCCTCGCCAACCTCCACCTCGCTGAACAGCACCACCTCGTTTTCGTAGCCGAAGCTGTCGATCTGGCCGTCGGCCTCCTCGAACACAAGGGGAGCGGCCCACTTCAGGGGCCCGAACTCCAGGTCGTCGCTCTCCCAGTTTACATCGGTGGGCAGCCCCGCTTCCCCCGGATTCTGCCAGTAAATATGCCAGCCGGTGTCCATCTCGAAGACCACGCCGACCCGGAAACTATCCCCCGGGGTGGCCTGGTCGACATCGGCGATCAGCCGCGACTGAACACGGGGATGGCCGTCATGGACCGCCCCTTCGCCCACCGCGGAGTCGGGCACATCGGCCACCGCCGTGGAGGGGACGGCGAAAGCAACGGCTGTGGCCATGACGGCAACAAACAGCACAACACTTCGGGGCAACACTCGGGTCATAAACTCATCCGTGATGGTTGAAATAGCTTCTCTGCGTCCGGACTCGCGGCGGTTCATCCAGTCTGCACGGCCCGGCCTTCGGCGCGCCATTCGGCGACCCCGCCGGGGATACGGCGCGCATCCAGCCCCGCCTCCCGCAGTGTGTGAACCGACTTGATCGCCGCCACACACCAGGGACCCCGGCAGTAGGCGACGATAGTCCGGTCCGTATCTCTCAACTCGTCGATCCGCTCTTGGAGTTCGGTGTGAGGGATCGAGCGGGCGTCGGGGAGATGACCGGTTTCGTATTCTTTGCGGGGGCGAAGATCGAGCAGGGCGATCTCGCCGTTCTGAACCTTCTCCAGCAACTCGTCGCCGCTCAAATCGGGCATCAAAGCCTCGTCGTCGGCGTATCGGCGCATCGCCTCGCGGACTTCCGGAAGCTGTTCCAGGGCGGTGTCGCGCAGCGCCAGCCACAGCCTGAGCGCCTGCTCTCCGGCCAGGCTGTACAGCACCCGCCGGCCCTGTTTGCGCTTTTTGACCATCTGGGCCCGCAGCAACACCTGCAGGTGAGCGCTGGTGTTCGCCGGGCTGTGGCCCAACTGCTCGGCGAGTTCACGCACCGAGTGCTCGGTCTGACAGAGCCGATTGAGTATCCGCAGCCGCGTCGGGTCCGACAGCGCCTGGCCGAGCCGGGCGAACTGCTCGTACATCTGTTGGGGTAGGTCTTCGAGTGTCATCTGTCCTCCGAAACGAAGTCGGGGAAACAATTAAATAGACGTTTGAATTTTAGTGGTTCGGTCTGTCCCCGTCAAAACCTGCGGACCACTACAACTCCACCGTCTCGTAGCCTTTCGCTTCCAGTCGCATCAGTTCCACCAGCCCGTTAGGCACCACTTGCACACGGTTTGGAAAGTCATCGGGGTTGATGTCGAACCGGTCCACGGTCAGTCCACAGACGCTGATTTCGACGGTGTCTTCGGGCAAATCGGTGAGTCGAGCGCCGATTTCGTCGTCTTCGGCCAGCCGCTCGACGGCCGGTCCGCAGGCGATGATGGCAAACCGGTCTGCACGATAACCGTGCTCTCCGTCCAGCACCTGTTCGGCGGTCAATGCCGCCACATCCAGGTGGTGGGGCTGGCGTACACCCAGCGCGGCGCTGTTGGCTTCCATCGGGTCCAACTGCTGTGCAACCGCTTCGGACGAAGTTTGAGCTGTGGCCTGAGAGACCCCGCAGCCGGCAAGCACAACCATTGCGGCGGCGACAACGACGACAACTCCTGTCAATGTTGTCCACTTCATAAAAGGTACTCCTGTCGTGGTTGATTCCAAATTCGAGACGACAGCCGCGCCCCCCGACGCGCGGCTGGACACGGTTACTCCACGCCCAGCATCTGAGTGCGGACGACGCCGGGCAGATCGAGGGGGTTGAGCCGCTGTTCCAGCGAGCTTTCGACGTGGTCCCGTTCACGCAGGTAGGTGCGCACTGCTTCGTGGGCGTCAACCTCGTAGACCTCGGTGTTGTCGGCGTGGGGAATCCGACACAGGGTGTGATCGGGCTCGCCGTCCCGTTCACAGGCGGTGAGAGTGTAGGTGTGGTCCGGATCCACCGGTTTACCGTGGATCTTCAACTCGCGGACCCGTTCACCTTCGGGGGCCAGGGCTTCGAATTCGACGGTCATCCCCGAGGGGCGGGGAATCCAGCCACCGAATCGGTCCCCCGGGTTTTCGGCAAATACGTTGTTCAGTTCGCTCTCCCAGAAGTCGAGCAACTGCTGGCCGGTGACTTCGCCGGTCTTCAGGTTGGTGACGATGGGATAGAACCGCCACAGGTCGGCTTCGGTGATCGGTCCCTCGGGCACCGGGTGACCGAACCGGAATCCATTCGACAGCGCGATGTCGGTGCCGGTGGTGTGGCGCAGTGCATCGGCCAGCAGGTTGTCCAGGTTGGTCTCGATGACGTTGTAGCGGGCCAGCTCGCTTTTGGTGTAGCCGATCTCTTCGTCCAACTCATCGGCGACGGGAGCGCGGGCTTCGGCGACAACTTCCAGAACCTCCGGATCTTCGTCGAATTTGTCGGCGGTCACCTCGATCAGCTCCCAGTCGCGGTCGACGACTTCGCCGTCTTCGACCCACAGATCGAGCTTGCCGATAAGGGAGCCGAAAGCGCCGGGTTCGACCACCCAGGTGCCGTCGCGATCGATGGGTTCGTAGGTCCGTTCGTGAGTGTCGCTGGAGAGGTGAACGTCGAACTCCGGCAAGTCATCGGTCAGCTCCACGGCTTTGGACAGCCCGATGTGGGAAAGCAGCAACACCGCTTCGGCGCCGTGATCGTCGCGGACCTCTTCGATCAGATTGGGGAGGTTTTCAGGTCCAGTGTAGCTGAGTCCCCGGCTGTAGGCGGGGGGCTGGCGTTCGGGGACATCGGGATCGGTGTAACCGATGATCCCGACCTTCACACCGCCGACTTCACGGATGATGTATGGGTCGTACAGCCGTTCGTTGGTTTCGGCGTCGTAGACGTTGTCGGCGAAGATGGTGTGATCGAACTCGTCGAGCCGATCGATCATCGCCTCGGCGCCGTAGGCGACGGACCAGTTGCCGGGGATCCCGGCGTCCAGCCCCAGTTCATTGGCCGGGGCGACAATGGCCTTGCCCTCGGTCAGCGCCGCTTCTCCCGAGCCCTGGATGGTGTCGCCGCCGTCGAGTACCAGCACGTCGCCGCCAGCCTCCTCGCGAAGCTGGGCGATGGCGTTGGACAGGCGGGCGAAACCGCCGGCCATCTCCAGCCGTTCCCCTCCGCCCATATCGTCGTCCCAGAACAACTCCGGGTGCTCCTCGAGCTGGGCGTGCAGATCGGCGACGAACAATACCGTCATCTGCTTTCGCTCTTCGGCATCGGTCAATTCGGCTTCGGTCTGGTCGGTGTCCGAAGAACCGGAGCCCCAGGAGAGGCATCCGGCCGCCGCCAGGGCAACGGCGGTGACGGTAACAATGAGTGCTGGTTTTAATCGTGACATCAATCGTCCTTGTGTCGGTTACAGGTTACAGATGCTCAACTACACTCTTGGTGAGAGTGATCGGGAAAAACTGGTACAAATAGCTGAAAAGACCGGGAAATACTTCGATTCAGTCCACGCCGGAACGACGCAGACCATCGACGCTGAGGCTGTCGGAACCGTGAGTGGCGAAGTACAAAAGCGCCCCCATCAGTCCGATGTTTTTGAACAGCGGGCCCATGGTGGAGATATCTCCGATCTGGACGGTGAGCGTAATGGGAATGATCATGGCGAGCAGCACCAGCGCCGAGGTCCGGGTGTAGGCCCCGATCACCAGTGCCAGACCACCGATGAGCAGCGGGCCCGACGCCAGCAACACCAGGGTGTTGGGGTCGGCGATCCAGGTGGCCAGATGGCCCATCGGCGCGGCCTCCAGCCGTTGGGCAATATGGTCGGGGGCCCGCAGGTGATTGAGCCCGGCGACGATAAAGATTCCGCTGAGCATCATTCGGAACACACCCCGGGTGATCTTTTGAAGTGGGGTATTCTGATCTGGTTTCACATTCGGTCCTGTGTCGGGAGACTCTCAATCATACAAACTCTCAAATTCGTGTTTGTCTATTTTTTATTCCGCGTCAAGTCGATTACTTTATCACAACTCCGACAGTGCGGTTTCACCAGGCTATCCAAATCTGCTTTGACATATCGACCAAAGCAATTTTTTATTAAAGCGAAATGGCGGTTTGCTTTAATAAAGAATTGCGTGGCTGGCCTTAGAAAAGCCGATGAAAACAAGAAGCTATCAAATTGACCCCCTCCCACCTGACAGCTTCATACACGGAGATGCGAATGCGATCGGGACAGAGACAACGTCAGCCTGGCGGGCACGAGACGTTCATTCCCCGAGCTCCGG
>SKMT01000330.1 GCA_007120915.1 Myxococcales bacterium
GCGACTGCAAGGCCGTATGGTCGAGCAGTCGCGGCAAGGCGGGATTGCCGTGGTGGGGAACAAGGTTATCGAGTTCCTGAAACGGACCGCTCCTTCATGCATGGTTCGTC
Source organism: Myxococcales bacterium (assembly GCA_007120915.1). Lineage (GTDB taxonomy): Bacteria > Myxococcota_A > Bradymonadia > Bradymonadales > Bradymonadaceae > SLJM01. Next base: position 111 of record SKMT01000330.1, read on the forward strand.
GCCGTCGTAGGCTGTGGCACGGGCTGTGTATGAAGGAAAACAGAGGTGAGCACCACAACCTCCTCGCAGTTCGTAGAGGAGGCGGGAGTCCCGGATGGTTCATTCGTCCGCACCTTCGGGTGCGGCGGTGGACCGGAAGGGACGCAGTTCCCAAGGGCAGCCAGAAAAACTCGCGGCCTTCGGGCCGTTATTCAGCGCGTCGCCGACGGGAGGCGACGGATGCGACGGTTGAAGGTTTTGACAACTGCACGAGGAGGCAGCGTCAGATGAGAATGTCGATAACAGCACAGTGATCGCAGAACGATCAGAATAAAAATGATCGAAAAAAGATCAGAAAAATCGACGCACGTCGAAGACGCAGATCTGCGTCTTCAGGTTGACCGTCCAGCCTCCGCCCGCCCGGGCGCGCCGAGTATTCCGCGAATTCTGTGAATAATGCCATTTATGGCAGTAATTGGAGCTTCAGAGGCAAATCAGCACTTGTGTGACACCGATGTGAGCACCTGCTGTCTCACAAAAGGCGATCACACCGCTCCGATTTTCGTTTCACCGTTCCAGTCGCTATGGTGCCCGCCTAGGTGTTTCCCAGACGCCCATCATGGGCGCAATCGTCACAGGAGAACTGCTAATGCATGGTCGGGTTCGAAGGTTTGGTACTGCTCTGCTGATCACCGTTGTCACCGTGTTTGTGGCCGTCGCGTGCACTCCACCTCCGCCCAGCGGAGGCGGCGGAAGTGGTGGCAACAACGACACCACCCAGAACAACGACGACAACGACTTCGAGCTCGTCGAGGGCCGCGCCTGCATTCACGTCAGCCCCGAGACGATCGACTTTGGGCCGACCCCGCTGGATGAACTAAGTTCGGTGACATTGAACATCTCAAACTGCTCGGTCGACGAGGAGTTGGTCATCGACCCCATCGACCTGGTGCAGCCAGGCTCGGCGTTTCAACTCGACCCCGACGGACAGGGACCTGCCATAATGGAGGGCGGGCTTGTGCTTGCTGCGGAGCAGTCTGAGTCGTTGTTCGTAGAATTCACCCCCGACGAAGAGCGCAGCTTCGAGGGCTCGATCGAGATCAGCCACAACGATGATGAACGCGACGACCTGCTGATCCAGCTTGAGGGCGAAGGCACGGATGAGCTCGACTGCCCCACCGCCGAAGCGACTGCAAGTATCGACGGTAGTTCCCCATCCTCGTCAGTTCAGGCCGCTCCGGGTGACGTAGTCGAACTATCTGGCGAGGAATCTGAAGCCACTGACGGTGGAGAACTGGCCTACGAGTGGGCTGTCATCGATCTGCCCGATGACTCTCTTGCTCAGCTTGACTTTCCGGACACCGACTCACAGCCGCAGCTCGAAGTCGATCTGGTCGGTGCGTATGTCGTGGAGTTGGCGGTCGTCGATGATAACGGCGTTGAAAGTTGCGAGCCCGCCATCGTCAATATCGATGTCGTCTCTGATTCCGACGGTGAGATCTTCTTGGAGCTGACCTGGATTAACGACGAGGTCGAAGACGCAGGCGGCCCGGACCCAACGGCACAAATCGGCACCGATCTAGGGATCCACTACAAGATGGAGACCGGAAGCTGGGGCGACGAAAATTCGGTCTACTGGCAGTATGTCGATCAAGACTGGGATGACCACGGTACTGCAGTGATGGACATCGACTCGCTGTACGGAGATCAGCCCGAAACTGTCCTCCACGAAAACCCGGCATCCGGCGGGACATACAGCGTTGGCGTCCATTACTACTGCGACAACGGCTACGACGAGTCCGATGCCACGATGCGAGTGTATTTCAACGACCAGCTAGCCACCGAAGAGACCCGCGAGATCACAGATACCGGCGATTTCTGGCATGTCGGCGACCTCTCCTGGTCTTCCGATCCCTCCTTCGATCTGGTGGACAGCTACACCGAAAACTTCCCGGATCTGCCCAGTTGCAACGACGCCGGTGATTGGGACTGACAACATTGACAACATCGGGGGGCAACTCTAAGTAAGTATCCACCTAATTTCTGCGGGCCCCCATCCTGTTTTCGGACCCGCTCCCCCCGCTGTGTGCCGTCGATCACGAGGTATCCATGGAGTCGAACATGAATTGGAATGAGCTGGCCGAGCGCATCATTGACGGAGAGCAGATCAGCCGCGAGGAGGCGAAAGCCGTCGTCGAAGCCCCGGACGATGAATTGCTCGCCATTCTGCACGCCGCCTACCGGGTGCGATCCCACCACCACGGCAACAAGGTTCGCGTCCACGTGTTGCAAAACGCCAAAAGCGGGGTCTGCCCCGAAGATTGTGCATTCTGCAGCCAGTCGATGAAGTACAACAACGACGTCGACCAGTACGGACTGCAGTCCAAAGAAGAGCTTCTGGAAGGAGCGAAAGAAGCCCACGAAAAGGGTGCGGTCACCTACTGCATGGTCACCGCCACTCGGGGGCCAAGCTGGGGTGAACTCGACAACATCTGCGAAGCCGTCTCCGAGATCAAAGAGAAGTACGATCTGGAGATCTGCGCCTCTCTGGGGCTGCTCAAAGAGGGGCAGGCCGAGAAGCTGGCTGAAGCCGGAGTCGACAAGTACAACCACAACCTTGAGACCTCGGCGAACCACTTCGACAACCTGGTCTCCACCCACACCTTCGAGGACCGCGTCAAGACGGTCACCCGCGCCAAACAGGCCGGCATGGCCGCCTGCTGCGGCGGGATCATCGGGATGGGCGAGAACAAAGACGACTGGATCGATCTGGCGTTCACCCTCCGCGATCTGGAGGTCGAATCGGTGCCGGTGAACTTCCTGAATCCCCGCCCCGGCACGCCGATGGAACAACACGACGCCCCGCGCCCCCAGGAGTGTCTCAAGGCGCTGGCGATGTTTCGGTTCGTCCACCCCGACGTTGACGTGAGAGTCGCCGGTGGGCGCGAGGTGGTACTCGGCGCGATGCAGCCGATGGCGTTGTATGCGGCCAACTCCTTTTTCACCGAGGGCTATCTGACCACCGGTGGGCAGGGCGAATCCAAAGACGCCGTGATGCTTCGCCAGGCCGGGTTTGAGCCGGAAGTCGTTCAAGCGTGACGACGGTTACTGGTTATTGGTTATTGGTTATTCGGTGGTGGCCGGTGGTCGGTGGTCGGTAGCGGGTGGGTGCTACGCGACGGCTTCGACAATACTTCCCCCAGAACTTCTCAACTTTCATGAACACGCGCGGGTTTTCGAAACAGCAACTCGAACAGTGGGATGACCGGTATGTATGGCATCCCTTCACCCCCCACAGCATCTACCGTGACGAGCGGCCGCTGACGGTTGTGGCCGGCGAGGGGCATCATCTGATCGATGCCGACGGTACGAAATATCTCGACGGCGTTGGTTCGATCTGGTGCAACCTCTTTGGGCATCAGCGCGAAGAGATCGACGAGGCGGTGCGCGAGCAGCTCGACCACATCGCCCACTCCACCCTGCTGGGCAACACCAACGACCGGGCGGTTATCCTGGCCAAACGGCTTCTGGAGTGGGCTCCCGACAGCCTGGGCAAGGTGTTTTACTCCGACAACGGATCGACCTCCGTTGAAATCGCGATGAAGATGGCGCTGCAGTTCTGGCAGCAGCACGACGGTGGTGCTGAAAACCAGCGCACCACCTTCATGGGCCTATCCAACGCTTACAGCGGCGACACCATCGGGGCGGTCTCCATCGGCGGGATCGATCTGTTTCACTCCCGGTTCGGCCCCATGCTCTTCGAGTCGGTGCGCGGGCCCTCACCGGTGACCTATCACCGTCCCGACAACCAGACCCGCGCCGACGCCGAACAACAATTCGTCGACCAGTTCGACGCCACCGTCGACGAACATGGCGACGAGTTGGCCGCCGTGGTCATCGAACCAGGCATGCAGGGCGCCGGCGGGATGATCACCTACCCCGACGGGTTTTTGAAGCACGCCGCCCAGAAAGTGCGCGACGCCGGCGCCCTTCTGATTCTGGACGAAGTGGCGATGGGCATGGGCCGCTCCGGTGAAATGTTCGCCTGCCAGCGAGAGGGCGTGGACCCCGACTTTCTGTGCGTCGCCAAAGGGCTGACCGGCGGGTACACCCCGGTGGCCGCCACGCTGGCCACCGACCGGGTCTACGAGGCGTTTCTCGGCCCTCCCGAAGAGGGTCGCACCTTCTTTCACGGCCACACCTACACCGGCAATGCCATCGGCTGCGCCGCCGCAATTGCAACGCTGGACATCTTCGAAAACGACGACGTCCTCGCCGAGGTTCGACGAAAAGAGAAGGTGCTCGCCGATCGGCTCGAACCGCTGTGGGACCACCCTCATGTCGGCGACATCCGCCAGTATGGCCTCGCCGCCGGCGTCGAGCTGATGGCCGACCCTGACAGCCGCACGAAATTCGACTCGGTAGACCGCATCGGCGCCAACGTCTGCTGTGCGGCCCGCGACAAACACGTCTTTTTGCGCCCTCTGGGCGATGTCATCGTGCTGATGCCCCCGCTGTCGATCACCGACGACGAGATCGACCAGCTCGTCGAGGCGATTGAGTATGGGATCGACGAAGTGGTGGATTTATAAAGGTCGACCATGAACGCCAACATCCTCGTCGTCGCCGGCACAGACACCGAAATCGGCAAGACTACTGCGGCCTGCGCGCTGTTGGCCGCACTGCGCGACAGGAGCCACGACGTTCGCGGCATCAAGCCCGTGGAATCGGGGACAGCCGACCAGCCGAGCCCGGACCACGAAGACGGACGACGCCTGGCAGCGGCGGCGGGCCAGGATGAACCAAAGGAGGCGCTGCAGCGTCTCGAAGCGCCGCTGGCTCCACCGGTCGCCGCCCGCGATGAGGGCGTTGAGTTACAGCCGAAGCGCTGGTTCGAGGCGATTCGAGGCTACGCAGCAAACGCCGAATTGACCTTGGTCGAAGGCGCCGGCGGACTGCTGTCACCGCTGGCAGACGGGCTCGACACCCGCGCCACGGCGCTCGAGTTGGACGCTCCGGTACTGCTCGTCGCACAGGATTCGCTGGGCACACTGAACCACACCTTTTTGACGATGGAAGCGCTCGAACACGCCGGCATCGGTGTGGCGGCAGTGATCTTTAGTGCTCCTCCGACGCCGGATGACTCCACGGGACGCAACGCTCAGGTCGTTCAAAGGCGACATCCCGAGCTTCCGGTGGCCACACTGCCGCGAATCGGCAGTGACGAGGAGGGCGCTGAGGCGCTTGAGGCGGCCGGGGTTTTGGAGAGGTTGATTCGTCAGTAACCTGCGACGGACCCCTCCGCCTTCGCATTCGCTCCGGCACCTCCCCGGCGAATCCGGGGAGGGAAGCCGTGCAGGTCTGCACCGAGTGTGGTTTATGACGTGAACCTGACACGGTAGATGGCAGCACGGCTTCCCTCCCCACGAGGCACGAGTGGGGAGGTGCCGAACGAATGTGAGGCGGAGGGGCCCCTCGCACACCAGAAGACAACCAGAGACCGCCCATGTCATGGACCGACTACATCACCGACCGCCTCAACCGCCGCAAGCAAGCCGGCCTTCTTCGCAGCCTCGAAGCTCTTGAACCGCACTCCCCGGTCCACGTCACACGCAACGGTCAGAAGCTCACCCTCTTTTCATCCAACGACTACCTGGGTCTGTCTGGCGACCAACGGGTCATCGACGGCGCCATCGACACCATCGAACGCCACGGGCTCGGCGCCCGGGGCTCCCCGCTGATCTGCGGCTACACCACGCTGCACGAAGAGCTGGAACAAAAGATCGCCGACTGGAAAGGCACGGAAGCCGCGCTTTTGTGTCCCACCGGTTTTGCAGCAAACCTGTCGGTGATCAGCGGGCTCACCGACGAAGAAACCACAGTGTTCTCCGACGCGTTGAACCACGCCTCCATCATCGACGGTTGTGCCCTGGCGAAGCGCCGCGGGGCGAACGTCGAGATTGTTCCCCACCGCGACGTCGATGCACTGCAACGAAAGCTGGCCGCCTGCACGACCCCACGGACGATGGTGGTCACCGATTCAGTCTTCAGCATGGACGGCGATCTGGCGCCGCTGCGCCGGCTCGCCGATGTCTGCAACGAACACGATGCGCTGTTTGTCATCGACGAAGCCCACGGCAGTTTCGTGTTCGGCCAACACGGCCGCGGGCTCGCCGAACAGATGGGTGTGACCGATCGGGTCGACATCCACATCGGGACACTGAGCAAGGGCGCCGGAGGGATGGGCGGATTCATCGCCACCACCGAACGGATGCGAAGCCTGTTGCTGAACCTGGGCCGCTCCTACATCTACTCCACCGCCGCGCCTCTCAGTGTGATCGGCGGGCTCCTCGCCGCCATCGATATTGTGCAGACCGACCCGTCACCGCGCCGCCGTTTGTGGGCCAACGTCAACCGGCTCGCCGACGGGCTCGACGTAGAGCTGACCAGCCCCATCGTTCCCATCATCATCGGCGACGAAGACGAGGCGATGGCGGCGGCCGCCCAACTTCGCGACCGCGGCATCGACGTCAGCGCCATCCGCCCGCCTACCGTCCCCGAAGGCACCGCCCGTCTGCGGGTGACCGTCTCCGCGGCGCACACCGACGACGACATCGACGGGCTCATCGAAGCGCTGAGGGAACTGTGAGCCGTGCTATGGGCGAAGGCGCCATGGCTGTTCGTGTCGGGCGCAACTCCATACAGCACTGTTATCCCGGCAGCGGGACCCCGGCCACCCCGCCATACCCCGTTCGTGGTATATGCCCCCGATGCCGCATCCCCTACGCTTTGTATCGAAGGTCGGGCAGGCGACTTACCGATGGCATTCTGGAGCGAAAGCTCCTTGACCATCTTACATTCCCCAGCGGTCAACCCGAGCCAGGGAATGCCATCGGACAGTCCACTGCCCGGCCTTTTTGTGTTCCCACATGTTGGCCGCCGTGCCTGCACCACCGCCATCTATTTGCGGTGCCTCCGGCTAAAGCGAACGAAAATTTGTGGGGAGCTTCGACTCAACGCTGGTGGCCCTTGCCCTCACGCCACTACACTTCCGCGACCCCACTACCCCACGACCCAAGACCTCTCGACCCTTGTGATTCCCACCACAATAAGTGTAAATGAAACCGTCGAGCCCAAAGAACCCCGACGGGGTATCGGGACACTTCATCCACCCCGTGTAACTGCATGAAAACAGGAGACGATCATGACCAACGGAGATGAATTCGGCGGAAATCAATCAGGCGAACAACCCTCCGGTGGTGACAACCCCCCCTCTCATGACCCGCACGAGGGCGTGGAAGGGTTTCAGGCTCCCACCCGTCCTGAAGACCACAGCCATCCGCTAGCGGATAACAACTTTGACGTCGGTGCGTTCTTCGAGATCTTGAAGACCACAGCGATGCGCCTGAAGGACTCCCCGGTGCTGATCGCGGTGATCGGTCTGGCGGCCATCTCGCTTGCCTGGGGGCTGCTCGCCGGTACCGCCCAGATGTTTACGGCATTCATCGCCGGAGACGCCGGCGCCGGAGCTGTGGGGATGCTCTTCTGGTTTTTAGGGGTTCTGCTCTATCCGGTCATGCTCGGCGTCACCGTGCTCCAGGCCACGCTGTACCGCCCGGCTTCCCAGTTGATGTTCGACGGAAGCATCGAAATCGCCAGCCCCATCGATCTGATCAAGGCGAACCTGGGACTGGCGCTACCACTGGCGCTGACGATGTTCCTGCTCTTTATGGTCACCGGCATCGGCATGCTTATGTGCATTCTTCCCGGCATCGTCGCTGCTGTGCTGTTCTGCCAGGCGCCCTATCTGGTGGCCGTGCGTGACGTCGGAGTTATCGACGCCTTCAAACAGTCCATGGAACGGACCATGGCTCACTGGCACATCGTGGCCATGGTCATCGGCGTAAACCTCATGGTCGGCATTGCCATGTCTGCCATCACCGGCTGCGGCAGCTTCATCACCGGCTTTATGGGTCCCCTGGCCTATCTGGCACAGCCCATCCTCAGTTGGGTTGGCACCACCACCATCGTGATCGTCGGGTTCATCGTCACCATCGCCGGGTTCGGCACCATCGACGAGCTCGAGGGCATCGACATCATGGTCCAGGACTGACCCACCACCCCGGGGGCCCGAAAGGGCCCTCGGCCACCTTCGCTGCTCTACAACCTTCCGACCCCTGCTGGGGTCCCACTTCTCTGACTCTCCTTACGACGCCTCGCGATACACAAACACCGTCTCCGTGGTCTCAATACCAGCGTCGTTGCGGGTGATCACCGAGATCTCGTTGTGTCCCTCGAACAACTCCAACTGTGCTGACAGATCTGCCTCGTTTGCGCCCACGCGGCTGTACTCGAACTTGCGGGTCTGCACATCCATCGGCCCCGTGCGCTGCTGGACGATGACGTAGTAGTCCTCGATGTCCCACTCGTCCTCGATGAACGCCTCCAGCGTCAGATTGGAGTCCGACGTCAGCATCTGGGCCGGAGACAACCGTACCAACGGCTTCTGAAAGCGCATCATCCGTTCGATGCCACTGAGCTGACCGGCCGCCCCTTCGTTTACCGACACCTCGTCGCCAGAGACCCATCCGATTCGCTCGTCAAGCTGCACCTTCCACCAGTCTCCGCTCTGCGCGACCACCGGTAGCGATGCACCATCTCCGGCCACGGCCACCGGATCGCTGTCGGAGTGGGCGGCCACATGCAGCGTCGCCGACTCCGACTCCAACTGTGCGATCCCGTCAACATCTCGGATATCCGGGTCCTCGTCGGTCACCGGCAGTCGGAACTCACGCTGCACGAAGTCTCGGAACCCGGCGTCGTACACGTCGATCTCAAACGTCACATACCCGTCGTCGGGAATCCGGTTCAGATCGAACTGAAAGTCCACTGTCTCCGTCTCACCCGGCTCCAGCCCGGTGACCACACCGCGGCCCTCTTCGAGATACACCTCTTCACCGGTCAAGTTTTTCAGATACACCGAGGTGTCATCGCCGGTTACATCACCGCGATTTTCCAGATGCACCTGCAGTTGGATTTCATCGCCCACGCGCAATATCCCGTCGGTACGCTCTTCGTTGACCACCTCGTAGGTAAACGCGTAGTGGGGCCGGTCCTTGCTCTCGATGACCAGATCGTAGTGGTGGTTTCCTTCAAACTCCTGGTCGTCGTCGCTGACATTGAACTCGATACGGTCGTGCCGGTCGGAGGAATCCTGCGGAATCTCCACTTCGATGGTCCACTCCTGGGTCTCATCGGGTTCGACCTGCCCGAAGACAAACTCCTCGTAACTCAGTTGCGGATTGTCCGAGCTGGTCAGCGCCTTGGCTCGATACAACGGCTCAGAGCTGCGATTCGTCAGCGCCGCGGTCAACTCCACGGTATCACCGGCCTGCACCACTCCGTCTTCGGCTGAGGAACGAATCTCCAGATCGTAGGTCGGCTCCTGTGGAGAGCTGCCCGACGCCCAGTCGACGCCTTGCTCCATCAACTGGTCTTTGATCTGACCCATTTCGGTGTCGAACACCGACTGCAACTCATCCTGGAACACCTCCAGCATCTGCTCGCGGCGGTTCTCTTCGCTGACGGTGCGAAGCAATCGGGAGCTGAGCGAAATCTCAAAGTCCTTGTCGAAGGTTCCCGGCTCATCGGGCTCCTGCTGCTGTTCGAACGCCTCGTCGTCCAGATA
>SKMT01000535.1 GCA_007120915.1 Myxococcales bacterium
GCCGCTCAGTATCGCCCGAGGCGCGGATGGCTGGAGGGGTTGGCACTCATTCCGGTTATCGGCGGCGGGATGCTTGGGGCGTTCGGACTGCTTGAAATGATGGACGGCGTAGACGGCGCAGGGACGGTAGCCTTTCTGGGGTTAGGGATGTGGGGAGTCGGGCTGTGGATGTCTATTGCTTCCTCCGAACGTCATCCCCTCGATGCGAGCGAACGAGAACGGGCGGTGCAAGACCACAACCGGGAGCTACGCCAGGAGTTGGGGCTTCCCGCAACGGGTGGGCCCTCGGCGCGGGGCAGGCAGTTTCGGCCCAGCACTGCGGTGCCATCGATCGACAACAGCGGCGGGATGCTCAACACCGGGGGGTCTGCCATGCTCGGAATTACCCTGAATTTTTGAGTGTTACGCCATTCTTGACGCCCCGGGGGCCCATGCCTATGTTACAGCCCCTTTTCGGCCCCCCAGCGGGGCGAATTACGTCGCGACGACGGCCGTTGACGAACGGCCCACGCACCAAACTTAAGGAGTACGCACGATGGCCCGCGTCACCGTTGAAGACTGCCTGGAAAATATCGAAAACCGCTTTGCCCTGGTGATGTTGGCGACCGAGCGGGCGCGAGAGTTGCGCCGGCGCGGAGACCGGATCTTCCCGTCGACCAACAAGGAACCGGTACACGCGCTGCGCGAGATCGCCGCCGGCTACGTGCTGTTTGACGAACACAGCAAACGCCGCCTGTCCGATTCGCTGGGGCTGACCGAACGAGACGCCGAAGAGCGGCTCGGAGGCTGATCAGGCGTCACCGCCGGATGTGCCCGGAAAACCGTCGATCTGGTTCCACGCCGCAACATCGATCTCGCCGTTTTTCTGCCACTGTTTGACCAGGGTGGAATAGGACGGCGTGTCGCGGTGGTTCGCCAACAGTTGAAAGGCTTCGACGAAGACGTCGAATTTTGCGCTCAACTCATCGTAGATGAGGTGGAACGCACCGCCGGGAGCCTTGAACTTCATCAGGCTCTCCAGACTGGAATAGGCACTGCGCCCCATGTTGCGATAGTACTTCAGGGGCACCACCGAGTCGCGACGGTCGAGGCGATCCTCGAAAAAACCGCACGAAAAGAGGCTGGCATCACCGAGGCGCCGATAGGCTTCGATGCGCCTGTCGCCGGCGCCCTGTAACGCGTCACCGAGGATGAACGCCGCCGGCCGGTCAAAACCGATCTCCTCGGCGGTGCGCTCATCGGGGCGCACGAAGTTTTCGAGAAGGTTGACCAGGTACTTCTCGGTTTGATTACTGGTGGTCAACCCGAGCTTTTCGAAGGCCGACGAAAGCTCGGCGCGGAAAAACTCAAAGAGGTTGGCCACCTCCGACAGCGAATGGTTCGAATCCGTCATATGTGCTACCTCCCGCACTTCACTGGGGAGCCGACCGAGACGTCGAACTCACCCGTCACATCGGCCCTCGCATCAGGCGAGCATGCCGATGAAGCCTCGGTCCTCTCTCCCCGACTGACCCTTCCAGTATACCGAATTGAGTTCGGTTCTGCATATTTTTCATCGCCCACTGCCGTTGTGGTGGGGCTGATCGCAGTATTGACGGTGGTGATGATGTTCACTTCCGATGCTGCTGCGGCCGAGCCGTCGCCTCCATCAGGCGACGTGCTGTGGCTGTTTGAACAACCCGACGACGAGGCGGTCCAACAGGTCGCCTCAGGCGTCGACGAGGCGCTGGCTGCCGATGACGGTGAACAGCGCCATCTGATCGGCGCCGACGGTCTTCGCGACCGCGTCGGCGACGCCCCCGATTTCGACGCCGGCTGCTTCGTCGGGGTCGAACCCTGTGACGATGCGGCGGCGATGGCCTTCGATGCACTGGACATCGCTCTTCTGGTTCGACTCGACGTCGACGCCGGGGACGACATCGTCAAAATTAACTACGAGATGGTCGACCGGCGAGGGGAAGTTGCTTCTTCGGGGCAGGTCGAACACCAGGATCTGCGGGAGGCGAGCTTCGAGGTCGTCGCGTCACTGTTCGATGCGGTGGGGGTGGTCTCGTTTGAGTCCGATCCGGGGGACGCAGAGGTGTTTGTTGGCGACGAATCGGTGGGCACCACACCGTTGAGCCGTCAGCTCGCCCCGGGAAGCTACGACTATCGCATCGAACTTGAGGGGTACGAAACGAAGGCCGGCAGCTTTGAGGTTCAGCCCGATCGGCCCCACCGTGTCGAAGCGGAGCTGGTGGAGCAGACCGGACGGCTCCGCGTGGAGGGGGCGCCTTCGGAGGCGGTAGTTTTCGTCGACGGCGAAGAGATGGGACGTGCAGCGGAATCGGTGGATGTGGCACCGGGCGAACGGCTCATCGAGGTCCGCGCCGAGGACTATCAGGGCTGGCGTGACACCGTGGAGATCCGCGGTGGAGAGACAACGAGCGTGGATGTGGAGATGACACCACGCCCGGCGTTTCTGCGCGACGTGGAGGCTGACGCCATCGCCGATCATCAGCTTCA
>SKMT01000293.1 GCA_007120915.1 Myxococcales bacterium
ACCGTGCAGGCCGACGAGGCGATACACCCCGCTATTTCGGCGGAAACAACACGGCGAACTCCTCTCGGATTCGAGCGCTGATCTACGAGCTGGTCCTGCAGCGGGCAGCTCAACTCCACGGTCAGCAACCGGTGGTTTCGAAGCTTCTGCGAATCCACCGTACCATCCACGGGGTGCGCCACGACCTCGGTGAAGGCACCGACGCCGGCGACCGCTATGACGGCTACATTGACGACGCTCTCGACCACCGGTCGTTCTGGGATATCGCCTCTGGCCGCCGCCACGACTCGATTCTACTCCCCGTGTTGCGTGGAGAAGAGCCGGCTGGCCGCGAGTACGGTGAACGGCTGAAGTACCGCGAATTCATTAAACGACTCGTAGAGAAAAACATCCGCGTCTCCGACACCATACTCCACCTGTTTGTCGCCTACGACCGCGCCGGTGGTGCCGATGCCCAACGCGTCGCCCTCGAGCTGGCCGACATCCTCTTCGGCCCGGAGGGGGTGCGAACACGCCACCGCATCGAAGAACTCATCGACCAGGGGCCAGCATTCGAGAAGCTCGCCGCCGGGCGTCTCTCCTCGGACACACCACTTTATGCGGAGTCGCGCTGGAGGGATTTCGACCGCCAGCAGCCGGCGCTGGGAGCGATGGGAAGCACCAGCTCCCGCTACCCGGTCATCGTGAAGTTTAACGCCCCGTTTTTTCCCGATTTCGTCGTCGCCACCGACGTCTTCCGCGAGGGCGTCGACCTTCACCTGTCATGCCGGCGAGTCTGGCACTTCGGGATGGTCGCCAACCCCGGGGATATCGAGCAGCGAAGTGGTCGCATCGACCGTTACTTCTCCAAGGTTCACCGAGCATTAGGCCGCGACGACACCACAACCGACCAGACGGAGGGCCAGGTTCACATCGAGTACCCATACCTGGCGCGAACCATCGACGAACAACAGGTGTCGCGGGTGCTCAAACGCAAGCTGGAAGTGCAGCGCCTGATGGACTCCGGCCTGTCGGTCACCGACGAGATTCGCCTCGATCTGGACACGCGAAGCGAAGATACCGCCCGGGCTGTGCTCGACAGGCTTTCGGAACTGGACAGCAAAGACACCACACCGTTTCCCGCCGACCACCATCTGGAAGAAGGAACCGCAAACGAGATCCTTCAGCCCAGCCCCCACCCCTCACCGAGAACGCTCATCGAATGGCTCACCGATCTTTTCGGCAAACTGGAAGAGGAGATCCCCCTTACTCAGCCGATTGCAGACAGCATCCAGGCTGTCGAAACGGGGCCTCCACGAGGGCTTCCGGCCCTGACGAATATGGCCGTCTGCCACAGCGACGTCGGAAGTGAAGTCGTGGATATGCAACGGTCGAGTGACGACTTCCGGGAGCAACCTGTGCGAGTGGACATCGACTTCGCCCCCGCAACTCGCACTCATGTTCTTCGGTTGGAGACACCGCTGGGCGACCATGGCGAAGAGATCGCAGCCGCACTGCAACGAAAATTACACACCGACTATGCGGCAACTGCACTGCGCCTGCACTACCGGCCCGACAAACCACGTCGGCGACGCCATTGGAGGTTGATGCTTTCGGCAGATCTGGTCATCCCGAACAGCCGGAACGACTGGCCGAACCCGCCCACAGTGCGCCGACGACTTCTCGAGCTTGCGGAAGTTGCCGATGAACTCGAATGGCACCTGCTCGAATTGGCCGACGTTCAGCAGGACCTCTCCTACGAACAGGTGCGCCAATGAGAGAATCTGCTGATAACACCGAGCTGTCACAGCGCCTTCGGGCACTGCGCCACGAAGAGGTCGAAGAAACCGAGGTGACCCTCTCCACCAACCTTCCCGACCGCAAACAGGTGGTGCGCCTATCCCGTCGGCCCGGCCGTGATATCGTTGCCGAAACCACAATCACCACCGAAGCCAGCGAAGATATGCGGGCGAAAATATTCGATTGGACCGACGCCCATCCGCTCGTTGCCTTTCGACTGGACGGCGGCACACTGAGTGCTCGTTGCCAGTTCGGCGCCGATATCTCCGGTGACGACCAGGCCCGGCTCCTCCTCTACCTCGCACGGCTCGCCGACCGGCTTGAGTACAAACTCGGCGAGGGACAGGACGTTCACTGACTCCGAGACGGTGCCCATTCTTTCCGTCTCCACCTTACCTGACCGCCGTGAATGGTTACGTTGTCGGGGCTGTACACAGTCAGCTCCAACCCGACGGGATATCCATTAAGGAGACATTCATGAAGACCCTGGTATTTGGCGCCGGTCCGACCGGTTCACTGTATGCGGCGCGGCTGTTTGAGGCGGGCCACGACGTCACCTTGCTGGATCGGGGCCAGCGCCTTGAGCAGTTGCGTACCCACGGTGTGGTCCTGGACAACGCCTTCAGTGGGGAGCGCGAGATTTATCGCATTCCCGTCGTCGACGTGTTCAACGAAGACGACGACTACGACCTGGTGATGGTGGTGATGCGAAAAAACCAGGCCC
>SKMT01000224.1 GCA_007120915.1 Myxococcales bacterium
GCCCAGCGCCCAGCACCCAGAGCCCAGCGCCCAGCACCCAGAGCCCAGCACCCAGAGCCCAGCGCCCAGCGCCCAGAGCTCAGCGCCCATCACGTCCTCCCCGTCATCGCATCTCGTGCATCGAGCCGTATCGAGGCGATTGCCGGCCAGATCGAACAGATCAACGTCACCACCACCAGCCCGATCATCGGGGTAAGCACCGTGGAGGCATCCATCGCAAAGTGCATCCGCTCCGCAAACGACACCCCCATGTAGGTGGCATCGCCCTCCAGAAATGCCCCGAAGTCGATGCCGTAGACGCTGTGGTACCAGGTAATGGAACCACCGATGACGCCACCGGCGACCGCGCCGACCACTCCCATGATCAGCCCCTCAATGCCGAGCATGAAGAACAGCTTCACCCGCGACATGCCCATCGCCATCATCACGCCGAATTCGCGATGGCGCTCCCGGGCGCTCATCCGCAGTGCATTCAGCACTCCCAGCGCCACCACAAAGAAAATGATCCCGAAGATGACGTTGTTGGCTGTATCTCCGTACACCAGTAACTCGTACAGCCCTGGCTCCACCTCCTGCCAGGAGCGGGCCTTCAACTGATCGTAACCCTCCGCGTCGAGCCGGGTCTGCATCTGACGGGCAATCTCCATCGCCGCCGGCGGCCGTTCAATGGCGGTGATCGCCTCGTGCACCGCACCATCCATCGCCGCGATAAACTGGGCCTCTTCCAGATGCAGCAGTGCTGCCTGCCGATCGATCCGGGAGTTACCCGTCTCCAGCACCCCCACCACCTCCAACAACCCGTCGCCCATACTCCCGTCGACCCCCTCGGCGATGACCACCAGCTCATCGCCCACCCCCACCCCCAGCGTGCGGCCCAACCCCTTGCCGATGACCACCTCGGCGGGGCCGGCTTCGGGCATTTCGTCGTCGAGCCACCGCCCGTCGACGATGCCGTCGGCCATCACCGTCACCTCCGGCTCTGTGGCCGGATCGATCCCGAAGATTCGGCCTACGAACGACCGGTCCTCGTGGCCCACCAGCCCGAACAGACGCACCCGCGGGGTGACCGCTCTGACTTCCGCGGTACCACCGATGGTCTCAGCGAGGTCATCGTCCCATTCAAAGTAGTCAATTGTCGCCGGCTGTTCGGCATACAGCTTATCCTGCACCTGCACATGCCCTATCTCGACGTCCGTGCTGCCGCGGACCATCAGATCGAAGAATCCATCGATAAATCCCAGATTCCAGATCAACATCGCCGTGGCCACGGCAATCCCGCCGATGGCCAGAAGCGAACGGAGGCGATTGCGCAATAGATTTCGAACAGCCAACTTCCAGCTCATCATCGCGCCAGTCTCCTCAACCCGCGGCTGGTGAAGATGTTGTCATCGATGTCGACATTGAATTCGAGACTGGTGTACTCCATGCGGGTATATTCGCCCGGTTTGCCCTCCGGGCGCACTTCCATCTGGTGGGGGACCTGCCGGCCGTCGACCTCACGCACATTGGAAAACTCCATGGTTCGCACCAGATCGTCGTCCTCGAAGTACTGTCCCTGCATCGGCGTCCAGTGCTCGGCATCGAGCAGATACTCGATGCGGGTGAACACCACCGGCGCGTCCTCCCCGGGGGTCATCACCGCGCGCAGCACCCGCTGACCTTCATGCTCTGCCCAGGACAGCTCGATGTCGTAGTCGTCGGCGTACTGCGTCTCCTGGACCAGGTCGTCATTGGTCAGGTGGCTTCCCATCCAGTCATCGGACAGCATCCCCGTCGGAATTCGCACCAGCCGATCGGCGCGGGGTGCGTAGTTCCACAGCCCGTCTTCGGTGCGAAGCGTCGCCGTTCCCGCCTCTCTGGCTGGCGACCGGATCACGAACACCGCGTTGTGCTCCCCCTTGGTGTACGCCTCCATCTCCAGCTCTCTCGTTCGACGCTCCGTGACAATGCGCATCGTCATCTCTGCGCGAGAGCTGTCCGCCCGGTACAGATCGTCCAGATGGGCCTCCACCTCTTCGACTGCCGGCAGATCCGGTTGCTCACCGGCGGCCACACCCGATGCTAACAGCGTCACCGCCGCCGCTGCCACAATCGCAATTACTGCTGTCTGGAACCTCATCGTCTCCTCCTTGGGTCTCGTTGACACCCTACTCGTCGCCCTGTCCCATCAGTTGGGCCAGTATCTCGTCGTACTCATCGATGAGCCGTCGGATCACCGCCCGGCCCTTCTCTCGATCAACGCCCTCCGCCGGCGTAAGAGCCCGATCCAACATCTGACCTATCAACTCGATGGTCTCTTCGTGCGATGGAATCTGCTCCGGCTCTTTTAGCTCGCCGATGCTGACGAACCCGTAGTCCACAATGTCCATCACATGCGAGATCACCTGCGCGTCGATGTCCTGGCGGATCACCCCGGCGGCCTGCATCTGCTCGACGAACCGCACATGCACTGACTGGGAGTAGGCCCGCTCGAAGATGTTGTCCTCCGCGTGCAGATACGACCCCAGCACCTTCGGGTCCTGCCGGTAGATCGCCATCATCAGCTCGCTTTCGTGCTGCGCCGACAGAATCGCCCGGTACATACTGCCCAGACTTCCCGCCTCTTTGTCGGCCTCCACCGAATCTAACCAGGCCCGCGAAACAAGCCGAAATTCCCGGAGCAATAACCCCTCGAACAGCTCTCGCTTGCTGTCGAAGTGCAGATAAATCGCCCCCTTGCTCACCCCCGCAGCATCGGCGATCTCGCGCACCGTCGTCTTGTCGTAGCCAAACCGCACGATCAGTTCGCTGGCCGCGTCGAGTATCCGCTTCTCACGGCGCTGTTCTTTTGTTTCGCTGTTGCTCATCGACCGTCCGTCGTGACCGTTTGACCAAAAAAACGATTTCGGTCATACGGTAACCACGGGCAGATTTCGGTCAAGGGCAACTTCGCCAGATGTGCGAGTGGGTGCGGCTTGATTGCGACGAAACATGAGTTCGCACGTGATCGTCTCGGCGACCTGCGAGACCTCAGAACTCAACGAGAGAACATACACTCGGGCAGCCTGGCTCCCTCGGAGCGATATCCGGCGCGCCGGCCTAGCTCCCTCGGAGCGATATCCGGACCGCCGGCGGCGCGCCGGCCTAGCTCCCTCGGAGCGATATCAGCGATTCCGCCTCGTTGGAGCCGATGACATCCCCAGGCCACGGCGACGAGCGAAGCGAGGAAGCGTGGCTGTCATCGCTGTGGCAGCCGCCCCCGGCTGCCGAAACTTCTCAGCTCTCGGATTTCGGATGCACGTTCAGTTCTACTTTCACTTTCGTCGCATGGGTCTTGTGCCATCTCCACGGGCTGCGCGTAGGTCCGATGACGCAAGTAGAACTAAATAGCTGTTCGTAATTGCACTACACTTCTCACTTGTTCTGAACGACGAGGACGGTGTTGCGACTCCTCCGGATAGCGCTGCTATACCGTCGTCATCGCGCCTTGCCCTCGTCGTCCAGCCCGGCGTGACCGAGTGTAGCGCAATTACGAACAGCTATTTAGAAGCAAAAGTGCATCCGAAATCCGAGATCTGGGAAGTAACCGCCGGCGCTGGAACACCACACTTCTCGGTTTGCCCCCCATGGTCGTCCATTCCGTCTGGCACCCGTTGCCGCAAATGAGCGCTCTTGAGACCGCAGGCCACCACAACTTCGCGGTTTCGCTTCATCTTCGCGAACTCTTCAGCATGTCGCGTACAGTTTCCGCGATCAGCGTTTCGCTTCTGCGATCAGCGTTCAGCTTCCGCGTCCCGCGCCCCAGCGTTCCGTGACTCAGCGCCCAGCGTCCCGCGCCCCAGCGTTCCGTGACTCAGTGCCCAGCGTCCCGCGCCTCCGCGCTCCGAGACTCAGTGCCCAGCGTCCCGCGCCCCAGCGTTCCGTGACTCAGTGCCCAGTGCTTCGCGCTCCGGGGTTGTCGAATTCCGACTTCCGAGTTCCGATTAAACTTTTCGTATTTTCCTTCGTCTCAGGCTCTCGGCCGACCCGTTGAGATCGCTCGCCGGCCCGGAGACGAACGCCAAATTAAAATGCCTCGGAACTCGGAAATCGGAACTCGGAAAGGGTGCGGCTCTTCTGCGACGACGCTGCACGAGACGCGGTAACGCTGTAGCGCGGGACCGCTGAGGCGCAGATAGCGCGGAACGCGGAGGGCGCAGATACGCTGAACATGAGGCGCGGAGCGCTGGACGCGGAGCGCGGAAGAGCACGCGGAGGGGGCGCGGTAGGCGCTGAGAACAGCGACAACCAGTGCCACTTCGGAATCTTGATGGTTGTCACGACGCCTTTTTCCTCCCCATTCGTCACAAGATCTGGTTGTGAACCCTGAGCACGCGCGAAGTTTGCCGGGGGAATTCCAACAGGTCACAACAGGATGGTGCGTACCAACTGAATGTTATGGCTGAACCCCCAACGATCGCACCTCCCAGCGCCTTCCGCGCCCCCTCCGCGTGCTCTTCCGCGCTCCGCGTCCAGCGCTCCGCGTTCAGTTTCCGCGTCCTCCGTGTCTCCGCGAGATCCGCGTCCTCCGAGTCTCCGTGGATTCCGCGCAGGAACCGTCGTCGCAGAAGAGCCGCACCCTTTCGTATTTATGAGTGGGCAGGCTCTTCGGTGATGATGCAAGCCAAGAGACATCTTCTCCCCGGGGGGAAGTGGCCTGAGCCGCAGGCGAAGGTCGATGGGGGGATCGTGCAGCCTGACACCGTGTCGAGCAGCCGCTACTCTCTACACTGCCGACGATCAGCGGCCGTTCGCTAACGGGGAAGCACGTTGATGCTGAACTTCAAACACCATCTCGCGCCGGCGGTGTTCATTGCCACTCTCAGCAGCCTGCACTCTCTCGATGCCATCGCTGAGGACGGTGGTGATGACAGGCACGGCGAAGCAGTCGATAGTCCATTGGACGACGTGTGCGAAGATGATCCAGACGTCGATGTCTCACCCGACGACATCGAGACTTCGCTAGATGTTCACACCACAATCTGCATGATTCCCGGAACAAAGACACCACAAGCCAAAGCATCTTTCGAAGTCGAATCTGGTGAAATCAGTGAACCGCTCCTCAAAGCGGCACTCGACCAGACGTTGGGACGCGTCGATTCCTGTCACCCTGCATCTTTGACAACTGACTCGGAAGATGTTCCTCCCGTCACAGGCAGCATCACCGTAGAACTGACACTTCGAGACCAGGACGATTGGGGAACTTTTACGGCCCGAATTACCAGCGTCAAAATCTTGGATTCCGATTTCGACGATGACGATGAAGCCCGAGCATGCTTACAGGAAAATCTCGAAGAAAGTTCGTTCAGGTTTCCACCGCAACTGAAAGACTATCCAGCCGTTATCGTAGACGTAACGTACGAATTCTAACGAACCACAACTGACAACCCGGCTCCCACAGACCTGTTGCACAATTACCGCCGCCGTCCCATCTTGCGCTTCCAACAGCTAGACCGCCCCCCACATCTGCCCGCACCCCCAGACCGCCATGCCCTTCACCCCCTACACTGCCGACCGCTATCTGGACTTCGACGAAGTCGAATCCTTCTGTCGCACCCTCGCCGACGCCCACCCGGAGTGGGTGCAGTTGGACGCCCCTGGCGAATCGACGAAGGGCCGCCCACTTCTGGTGCTCACACTCAGCAGTGCTGACACCGGCCCCGACGGCTCGAAGCGCGGCGAACGGCCCGCGTTGTGGCTCGACGCCGGCACCCACGCCAGCGAATGGACCGGTGTGAGCGCCGTACTTTACGCAGTCTCACAGTGGATGGAACGCCTCACCGGCGGCGACGAAACACTGAGGCAGTGGTTTTCGACCCACGAGGTGGTGGTGATGCCCTGCATCTCTCCCGACGGAATGCAGGCGATGCACGACGGATCGCCCTACATCCGGTCCAGCCTTCGGCCTCCGCGCAACGAGGAAGTGCGCGCCGGGCTCGATCCCTGCGACATCGACGGCGACGGCACCATTCGGATGATGCGGTTTAAGCACCCCGCCGGCACCTTCGTTCGCGACGACGAATGGGCGCCCTTCCTCCGACCCCGAACCCTGGATGACGACCCGCAGGACGCCTACTTCGTCTGCCGCGAAGGTGAGTTCATCAACTGGGACGGCGTCAAATGGACCAGCGCTCCCTACGAATACGGCATCGACTTAAACCGCAACTTCCCCGCCGAGTGGGAGCCCTTCTCGATGTACGGGATGTATGGTGGGCGCTATCCGCTGAGCGAACCGGAATCCCGGACCGTCGTCGACACCTTCGCTTCCCACCCCCACATCGGCTGCGCGCTGACGATGCACACCTACACCGGTTGCATCCTCACCCAGCCCTACCGCCAGGACACCCCGCTGAACAAAGGCGACATCGAGCTGATGGAACAACTTGCCGAGGGGCTGGCAGACGACACAGGCTACCGGGTGCTGCGCACCTTCCCGGACTTTATGTACGACGAGGACCGGCCCATCCCCGGGGTGTGGGCCGACACCATCAGCACCGTCTTCGGCGTGCCCGGCTACACCGTCGAGCTCTGGGACCCCATCGACTACGCCGGGCTCGATGTCGACGACCCGATGGAGTTTCTGCTGCGCCCCCCCACAGACAAACTCAAGAAGTTCGTCCAGAAATTCAGCGACACGCCCGACCAGTTCCAACCCTGGCGCTCCTTTGACCACCCACAGTTGGGCGAGGTCGAAATCGGGGGCATCGAATACCTTCGCACCGTGCGGAATCCGCCGGAAGACCGGCTCGCCGAGGAGTGCGAGACGGTGTTCGCGATGACCGACCGCGCCCGCCGTTCCCTCCCGAGAGTCGAGGCCGACGTCGACGTCACCGCCCTGGGCGACGGCGCCCACCGGGTGCGACTGGTCCTGGAGAATCTGGGCTTTCTTCCCACCAGCGGGCTCAACCGCGGCGACGACATCGGCGCCAGCCCGCCCGTATCAGCGACGATCTATCCCGATAAACAGCTCACCGTTGAACAACCGGTGGAGCAACGACTCGACCACCTCGACGGCTGGGGTACCATTCGGGTGCAGTCCGCCCGCAATGCCGTCTACGCCAGTCTCCCCAGGCGGGGACACCGCCAGTACGTCGAATGGACCGTCCAGGGTTCCGGCGCGGTGCGCATCGACTGGCACGGTGGCCGCGGCGGACGCGGCACCGTAACGGTCGAACTGTAAGGTTCATCCCCTCAACTTGTCGCGAACTTCTCGAAGCAGTCGTCCATCATCGGCGTCGGCGATCTTCAGCGTCGCGTCGATGAATTCGAGCATCAGATCACGCTCCTCATCGGTGGTCTCGTAGTCCCACAACTCGCTTAGATGGGCCAGAAACAGCCCGGCGTAGGTATCCTCCGTGGGACGGCTGCTCAACAGCTTCAACAACCGCCGCGCCTCCTGGTCGCGACCCAGATCCCGAAGCGACGCGTACCGGGCGGCGTCCAGATTGTTCACCAGTACCGTCTCCTCGTCAGTCAACCGCGCCGATATCGACGCCAGCAGATCCACCGCCGCCACCGCCGTTTTCTCGTCGACGCCTCCATCGCGAAGCATCACACGGACGGCGCGCCCAAGGTCATTGAGCCAGTTCGCACTCGACTCGGCGATGTCCAGTGCGACGTCGAGCACCCCTGTGACCGTGCGATGCTGCGGGATCCCACCGCGGGCGTCGATCCACACTTCCACATGTCCCCACGCCTCCTTCCACCGCTCGAAGGCAGCTTCGGCACCCCGTTCGTAGCGGTCGTCGTAGCCGCCGGCGATCAACTTCGAGATCAGATGGGGCCGCGGCGTCGTACTCCACCGGTTCCACAGCGCCTCTGCGACCAGCGGCAGGATCACCTCCACCAGCGGGCGTTCAACGGTCCATGTTTGTTCGACTACCTCGCGCCAGGCTTGCGGGTAGTAGCGGGTATCCGTCACCTCATCGGCCGCATCGACGACCTGCTGGCGGTCCAGGTCGATGCCAAGCCCTTCCAGAATCGCACGCGCCGCCGAAAAGGCCGCCCCGTACCCGCGCCGGGCATCGAAAAAGAGCGTCAAAATCCGGTTGAGCTCCTGTGGCGTCTCCACATCTTCTTCCCAGGCGCCGCGCATCTCGTTGAGATCCACATCACCCATCGCCGCCGCATAGTCCTTCAGCGGCTGTGTCGCCCCGTTCGTCGGGCGCGTGTCGCCAGTGCTGTTCGGTGATTCCCCCCGCTCGACGGCTTCTCGAAACTGATCGTAGTGGCGCTTTAGCGTCGCCGGGTAGTCCGAAAAGCGTACAAACCCTTCCACAATCGCCCGCAACAGATGCGCCTCGATGTCCCCCCGACTGGTCCGCTCAAAATAGACGGCTCGCCTTTCGTCATCGGCCTCCAGATCAGCGTCGAAGTCAAACCCGACGGCAGCCAACTCGTCGCCGACGCGAATGTCGATCAACTGCAGGGTCACCCGCCGACAGTCACAGCCGGCCTGGTCGCAGTATCGCTCCACAAACGCCACCGGGCGCACTGCAGACTCGGAGCCGAAGCGAAGCTCGATGACCTTCGTCTCTTCACGTGCCAGTTGCGGGCAATATGCAGATAGTGGTCGCATCATCGGTGTCGGTCCCGAAGTAGGGGGGAGATGTTCGTGAGCAACACGATGATAGAGCGGAGGAGTTTGGGCAACCTTCGAACCGTGCGCCCATGGAAGCCGAACGCCGTGCTTACGCCACCTCCATCTATTAGTGATGCCTCCGGCTGAATAACGCCTCCGGCGAACTAAGATTTGTGGGGAGCTTCGTGTGATCCACGGAGGCACACGACCCCACGACCCAAGACGTAAGACCCACGACTCACTTGCGATCTCCCCGGCTGCGTGCATATTCCTGTGCGCTGAAAAACAAGAAATCTATTGTGTCGTAGTCTGCCCCCGGATGCAGGAGGAGTTATGGAAGTCGTACTCGCCCTTATCGCCTTTGCCGCCATCGGCGTCACCTCCTGGAAGCTTCGCTCCAATTGGGGGGATCCCGTCGCCGCCGGCACCGCCGTCACCGGTGTGCTGGTAACCCTTCTGGTGCCCTTCGGGGCGATCGGGGCCATTGCCCTTTGCGTCTGGCTGTACCACCAGTCCTCAACGGAACAGGTCAGACGACTTGCGAAATCGGATCTCGATTCGGTCAGCCAACTTCAGCCGAAGCCTCCGGGCTGGCAAGGCCTGTTCTGGGCGGGCTCGGTGGCACTTGTCGCCGGCTCCGTGGTCACCGCCGTGTTTGTAGGCCTGCCTCACGAACGCATCGCCGACGGTGGACTGGTCACCTTCGCCGAAGGCGACAGCGTCCAGTACGCCGTGCCCCAGGTGCTGGTCGAAGACCCGGATGCCCTCGACGACGACGCCCCCGGTGCCGACGAGTTGGAGGGCCGGCCCGATGTCGGCGAACAGGGAGTGCTGCTTGTCGAGGGCGACGATGGCGAAGTTCCGGTCGCTGCCAATCCCGACGCCTATGCACTCGTCGTCGAAGCCATCGGTGACGACGAGCATGCCAACATCGGCGAACTCGTTGACGACGACCTCGCCTTGCTCGTCGACGCCGACGCCCCCGTCGAGATCACCGACACCGACGGTCCCGCCTCCCAGATCGAAGTCATCGACGGCCCCGACGAGGGAGCCACCGGCTGGGTGCCCGTGCACTGGACGCATGAAGAAACCCCGTAATTTTTCCGGGTTTGCTTGCGATTTCGTAGTTCCGGTGGTTTCGTGTGCCGCTGATCC
>SKMT01000511.1 GCA_007120915.1 Myxococcales bacterium
CAAGATTCCTCACCAGGCCGTATTCAGCGAAGACGGTGGCAACTGGCGGCTACGCGCCGAGGCGGTGGTCGACCGCAGCGTCACACCTCGTGATGAGGTGGTCGTGGAAGTGGTCGAAGAGGGGTGATTTCCCCCCTGTGCCAATGACGTCATCGCAAACGGCCACCATGTCCGATTTCCGACTTCCGATTTCCGATTTCCGATTTCCGATTCATTTCTATTTTGTTTTTGTCCGATGATTCTCGAATGCCCCGCTGAGGTCGCGCGAGAGTCCGGAGACGAAGGGAAATGAAAAACCCATCGGAAGTCGGAAGTCGGAAATCGGAAAGCCCGGAAACGCGTTGGTTCTGCGAGCGCCGCTACGGCCGATGCTCCACCGCCAATTCTTCGGTGCGAAGCAGCTCCAGGCGCGGGTGGTCGCCCGGGGCGAGCTCGAAGAACGTCAGCTCCGGGGCTGCCCCGATGCGCCAGGGCCAGGAGGCGCTTCCCAGCCCGCGGTTGATGTACAGGTAGGACCCGTCGATGTAGTAGGGGCCCACGTGGTATTCCACGCCCAGCCTCTTGGCGAGCCAGTTGGTGAACTTGGGGATGTTGAACTGATGGCCGTGGGTGTGTCCGCTCAAAATCAGATCGGCGCCCTCGTCGGCGAGATCGGGGGCGATGGAGGGGACGTGATTCAGCGCCAGGCAAAAATTCGACCCGCCCACCGTCTCGAAGGCCGAATCGATGTCGGCGTTATCCGTGACGTGATCGTCGACACCGACCACCTCGATGGGCGCGGCGAAGTCGTCCAGGATCACCGACCGGTTCGCCAGCACCGGGATGCCCGCCTGCTCGAAAGCGTCGGTGGCGGTGTCGGGGCAGGTCCAGTGGTCGTGGTTGCCCAGCACCGCGAAGGTGCGAGGGGCAAGCTCGCCCAGCGTCTTGATGCACGGCTCCAGATCGGAGTCGTTGTAGCCGACGTAGTCACCGGTCAGTGCAACGAGCTGGGGTTCGTTTTCGTTGACGTATTCGACGACCTGCTCCATGTGCCGGGGTTTGACCCACCGGCCCAGGTGCACGTCGCTGATCTGGGCGATGCGAAAGCCTCGTTGCGGGTCTGCAACCCGGGGATGAACGAAGCGATAGGTATTGATTTCGACGGATCTGAGCGGATTAAACATCTCAAACACTTTCGGCGGTGACCGCCGGCTGGAATTTCATCTCTTCTACGGGGTTGTGCAATTGGTGCTGCGTACGTACCCTTTGCGAACTCGAAATTGCGGTTTTGACCGCACTCGCTGATACAACGCAGAACGGGCACCCAAACTTCCGGTGCCGGTCTGCCCCCCCGATTCCCCACACGAAACATACATGTCGTATAGTCCGGAAAACCCCCTGATCGTCCAATCCGACCGTACCGTCTTGCTGGAGACGGCCAACGACAAGTTCGAGGAGGCCCGCGACGCGTTGTCGATCTTTGCGGAGTTGGTCAAATCGCCGGAACACATCCATACCTACCGGGTCTCGCCGCTGTCGCTGTGGAACGCAGCGGCGCTGGGCTACGAGCCGGACCAGATCAAGAAGCAACTCGAAAAATACAGCAAGTATCCGCTGCCGTCGAACCTGCTGACGGACATCGACGAGTTCATGAGCCGCTACGGCCGGCTGAAGCTGGTCGCCGAAGACGACGAGCTGTTTCTGGTCAGCGACGACGAGGCGCTGCTCGAAGAGATCGGCCACCGCAAGCAGGTCCAGCCCTACCTGATCGAGCGCGTTGATGCCCGGCGCTACCAGGTCGTGAAGGACCAGCGCGGGTTCATCAAGCATGCACTCATCGGAGTGGGCTACCCCGTCGAAGACCTGGCCGGTTACGTCAAGGGTGAACCCCTGGATATCGAGCTTCGCGACGAGATGAAGAGCACCGGCGAGCCCTTCGAGCTTCGCGACTATCAGAAAGAGGCGGTCGACGCCTTCTGGGCCGGCGGTACCGTACGCGGCGGAAGTGGTGCCATCGTGCTTCCCTGTGGCGCCGGCAAGACCATCGTCGCACTCGGCGCGATGGAGGCCGTCGAAGCCCACACCCTGATTTTGACCACCAACATCACCGCTCTTCGCCAGTGGCGCGACGAGCTGGTGGACAAAACCCACCTGACCGAAGACGAAATCGGTGAGTACTCCGGGGAGGTCAAAGAGATCAAACCGGTGACCATCACCACCTATCAGATCCTGACCTATCGAAAGACCAAGGACAGCGACTTCATCCACTTCGATCTGTTCAATGATGGCAACTGGGGGCTGGTGGTCTACGACGAGGTGCACCTGCTTCCGGCCCCGGTGTTCCGAGCGGTCGCCAACATCCAGAGCCGCCGCCGGCTGGGGCTGACCGCCACGCTGGTGCGCGAGGACGGCAAAGAAGAAGAGGTCTTCAGTCTCATCGGCCCCAAAAAGTACGACGTACCCTGGCGGGTGCTCGAAAAGCAGGGGTTTATCGCCACCGCAGAGTGCGCCGAGATCCGGGTGCCCTTCGCCGACGAAGATCTGCGCCTGGAGTATGCGCTCGCCGAGCAGCGCCAGAAGTACAAGATCGCGGCGACCAACTCGGCGAAGCTCAGCGTCATCGAAGACCTGCTCGAACAGCACGAGGGCGATCAGGTCATGGTCATCGGCCAGTACCTCGATCAACTCGATGAGATCGCCGAGTGCACCGGTGCTCCGCTAATTACGGGGCGTACCCCCCAGGATGAGCGCGAAGTACTCTACGAGAAGTTCCGAAGCGGCGAGATGCCCACCCTCATCGTGAGCAAAGTCGCCAACTTCGCCGTTGATCTGCCCGATGCCAATGTCGCCATTCAGGTCTCCGGGACCTTCGGATCGCGTCAGGAGGAAGCCCAGCGACTCGGCCGGATCCTCCGGCCCAAAGAAGGCGAGTCCAACGCGGCGTACTTCTACTCGGTGGTCACCAAGGACACCAACGAGCAGGACTACGCCAACAAGCGCCAGCTCTTCTTGACCGAACAGGGCTACCGCTACCAGATCGAGATGATCAATCCCGAAGACCTCGCTGAGCCGGTAGAGCCAAAGCGCCGCGAGCCCTCCGAGGAGAAGACCGGTAGTTGACTGTAACGGCGCTGGGCTCTTGGCGCTGGTTTCAACACCACCGGGGGCGCTTGAAAAGTTGGCGTCGGCTCCTAAGTTTGTCCCGCCAACTGTGCCTCGCGGTCTTAAGGAGACGACATGGAAACGCTTATCGGTATTTTCGCATCCTGGCTGGTGTTGTCGGTGGCGGTGTGGATCGCCGCGACAGTACTGGAGGGAGTGACCGTCCGTGATACCGCCAGCGTGGTGGTCGTCGCCGCATTGTTCGGGGTGCTAAATTTCTTTCTGGGCTGGCTGTTCTTCACGATCTTCGCCATCGGCACACTCGGCC
Source organism: Myxococcales bacterium (assembly GCA_007120915.1). GTDB lineage: Bacteria > Myxococcota_A > Bradymonadia > Bradymonadales > Bradymonadaceae > SLJM01. The sequence goes on from SKMT01000511.1 coordinate 3,410, forward strand.
TGGCGCTGCTGCTGGCGTTTTTGACCCGATGGATCATCGACGCCATCATCCTCAAGATCGTCGACAGTCTGACCGACCGGATCTCCATCAAGAGCTTCGGGTCCGCCTTTCTGGCCGCGCTGATCATGGCCTTCGTCGGCTCGTTGGGTCAGTTTCTGCTGGGACTGGCCGGAGTAGCCACGGTCTAACCCCCAACCCCCAACACCGACCACCCACCACCGACCACCCACCACCGACCACCCAACACCGACCACCGACCACCGACCACCCAACACCGACCACCGACCACCGACCACCCACCACCCACCACCCAACACCGGCCGAAGGCCACCCAACACCGGCCGAAGGCCATTTACGGCGGATGAAACCCGACGGTGATATGCGCCGGTTCATCCGCCCCGTCATCCCAGTTGGCCAGCATCTTGTAGCGGTCGTCGGCCATCATCAGGATGCCGCGGCGGGGCAGATCTTGCTGTAGCTCGCCGGCGACCTGGGTGAACCGGGCTCGCACCACATCCATGGGGATGCGTTCGGACTGGATTTCCAGCGTCGACAGCTCGTTGTCCGCAAAGGGCCAGAACCCGGCGCGGATGGTGATAAAGTCGGTGCCATCGTCGATGATGCAGCCCTTGAAGACCGCCTCCGCATGGCGCCAGCCACCATCGAAGGTCTTGATGCGCTCGCAGTAGTCATCGAGCACCTCCATCGCCTCTTCGTGGGGCTGGCCCAGATACAGCTTTTCGATGCCCTCCAGGGTCAGCGTCCCCTTTTGTTCGATGAAAATTTCGGGCTGTCCGTCGGTCAGCTCTTCCAGTTCTTCATCCGTCAGCGGTGTGGCGGTGCGGCTGCGATCGCAGGCGACGACGCCAACGGCAAGTGTGGCGACTACAATGATGGCGATGATTCGACGTTTCATAACAACGGACTCGTGATGTGTAGTCATTGAAGAGCCGACCGGTCAGCCGATAACCAGCCAGATGAGCACGCCGACGACGAGAAAGGCCACCAGCGCAACAATGATGAACAGCAAGAGCGTCTCCACTGAACTGCTCTCTTCGGGGGTCCCACGGCTCGTCGAGTCGGCTTCCGGTCTTTGCTCAGCATCTTCGTCGGGGGCAGAATCGGCGACAGTGGCAGCTTCATTCCGACCCGGCGGCTCCGCCCCGCCGTTCGCTGCGCGTCGGTCAGCCGCTTCGCGGCGCTTCTGCTTGATGTGCTCCAGTGCCTGCGGGGACGACATTGGCACCGTCTCTGCGTTTTCGATGTCCACGTCCGAGGCTCTATTGAGCGCCGCGAAGTCCGGAGGCCCGTCGATTTCAGTCTCCGTTTTCGGCGGGGCATCACTGAAGCGGGGGTGCAGGGATTCGACTTCGTCGGTTTCGGCCTGTGACAGCGCGTCGTCGGGCCGCCGGGAAGCGCTGACCGTCGTCTCTGCGGCGTAGTCCGGAAACAGCTCGTCGATAAACCCCAGCGCTTCTGCTGCACTGTCGATGCGTCGGTTCGGATCTTTTTTAAGCACCACTTCTAGCCACTGCCCCCAGGGCTCGACGACATCACTCAGATCAAAGGGGGTCGGAAAGACCAGCTCGTTGAGCAACTCACTTTCGGAGGTGCCCTTGATCAGCGGTTGGCCCACCAGCGCCTCGTACACAATCAGCCCTACGCAGAACAGATCGGTCGCCGGAGAGGAGGGATCGCCCACCACCATCTCCGGGGCCGAATACTGAGGTGTACCCACGAACTTACCGGCTCGCGTCTGCACCAGAGTGACTGCATCGTCGAGCTTCTCTTCGTTGAGCAATGTGCTGGCCTTGGCCACCCCGAAGTCCACCAGTTTGATCTCTTCGTGACCGCCGATGTCGACGACCAGGATGTTCTGTGGCTTCAGATCCCGGTGCAGAATCCCATTGGCGTGCGCTGCTTCCAGCGCATCCAGCAGTTGGCGCACCAGCGGAACCAGTCGTGCCGTTGAAAGCGTCCCCTTCTGTTCGAGCAGCTCGTCCAATCCCGTGCCGTCGACATACTCCATCACCACGAATTCGGCATCTTCGAAGGTGTCGACGTCGTAAAATTCGACGATGTTGGGATGGTTGACCGCCCGCAGGATCTCGGCTTCCTGGCGAAGCCGTTGCACCGCCCTGGGATCATTGGCCATTGCCCTGGCGTGCAACAGCTTCAGCGCCACGTTTCGATCGGTGCTGCGATCACGGGCGGCGACCACATGAGAATAACCGCCTTTGCCAAGCTGGGATTCGACGACGTAGCGGTCATTGATGACCGTGCCAACTGTCAGGGATGAACTCTGGGACATCGTTGACTGCATGTTGGAATCTCAATTGCCCCGAACGAGGCAGCGGTCATGATGACCGGCGCTGATGGCGTATGCAAGCCCCGCGACGGCTGGCCAACCTTGACCCCTGCGGCGTTTACGTGGTAGTCGTCGCGCAATGAAGTTCCGGTGCTCAATGGCCCGATGAACCCGACTGCCCGATCGCATCCGAACAGACCACCCCGGACGTCCACCACGCCCGGTGCGTCGGTACCGTCCGTGATGTACAGTTCGAAAATTACTGGCGTTGGTGGCTAACTCGTAGTATGTAACGAATCTGCAAGCGAGTCGCCATCTTCGATGGTCCCAGCGTTTGGAAGGAGATTGCATGAGCCCGACGGTTCTCGTCGCCGACGATAGTCAGACGATCCGACAGGTCGTCCAGATGGCCCTGAAAGGATCCGATTTTGAGGTGGAGGGAGCGGAATCGGCCCGAGAGGCCGTCGAAGCGGCCCAGCAGCGCCCCTCGGTGATCCTGTTGGATTACTACATGCCCGATGGCAGCGGCTATGACGTCTGCCAGACCCTCAAGCAGAATCAGTCCACCAGCGACATACCGGTGGTGATGCTGGGTGGGACCTACAAGGAATTCGACCCTGATCTGGCACGCCAGAGCGGGGCGGATGACGTGGTCATGAAGCCCTTCAAGACCGACGAGCTGATTGAAGCCGTTCAGTCAGCGGCCGAAGGCAAATCGGCTCAGCCGGTTCAGCCGCAACAACCCGATCAGGCGCGACCACCACAGCAGCTTTCCCAGCCTCAGCAGCCCGATCAGACGCAGCCGCCCCCACAGGCACAGCAGCCTCAACAGCCCCGGCAGCCTCAACAGCCTCAGCAGCCTCAGCAGCATCAACAGCCTCAGCAGCCTCAGCAGCCTCAACAACCTCAGCAGTCTCAACAACCCCGGCAGCCTCAGCAGTCTCAGCAGCCTGCTGGTGGGCAGCGAGCGACCAGCCAGTCTGGTTCCCATCCCAACGAGCCGATCCCCGGCGGGTCGAACCCAGGATCCAGGCCTCCATCTGCTCCCGGCGTAGACAGTCCCTCCCAGACTCCGGTGCCCGAAAGCGATCCTCGTATCCAGCCCAACGCACAGCCGTCGCCGTCCGCCGACTCCGGCGCCCGCAGCCGCCAGCCCACGCCCCCTCCGGGATCGGGCTCCGGTGCCTCGGCGATGCCGATGGACCAGAGCGAGATCAAGAGCTTCATCACCGAGCAGGTCAAGGAGACGGTGCGCGCCGAACTTCCCGGGCTGTTGCGCAACGTGATGGGTGAGATCTTCCAGGAAAAGGTGCTGCCGAAGCTGCTGCAGCACACCGACGCCAAAATCGCCAATGCCCTCGACGACAAGGTCGAGGAGAAGATCACCCAGCAGGTACGCCTTGAGCTGGAGCGGCTTCTGGCGGAAGAATAACCACTTTTCGCTTGACGACTTGAGGCCGCTTCGGAATCACGGAGCGGCCTCAATGGCTTCTTGCGTCCGGCCCGGGCGCCGCTGTACACCCGACTCCGAACTGAGCCGCTAACCGAACACCGACAGGTGTCTGCGATGAATATCGACAAATCTTACGAGCCCACAGACGTCGAATCCGACTGGTACGACTTCTGGGTTGAACAGGGATTGTTCAAGGCCGACGAAACCAGCGATCGGCCCCCCTACACCATCATGATTCCACCGCCGAACGTCACCGGCAGCCTCCATATGGGCCACGCGCTGTTCGTGACGTTGCAGGACATTTTGATCCGTTGGAAGCGCATGGAGGGCTACGAGGCGCTGTGGCTTCCGGGCACCGATCACGCCGGCATCGCCACCCAGGTGATGGTCGAACGCCAGCTCGCCGAAGAAGGGACCGACCGCCACGAACTGGGGCGAGAGAAATTTCTTCAGCGCGTGTGGCAGTGGAAGGATGAAAAGGGCGGCAAGATCACCGAGCAGCTCAAGTACATGGGCGCGTCCTGCGACTGGGACCGGGAGCGGTTTACCCTCGATGAGGGGCTGAACCGGGCGGTGACCGAAGCGTTTGTGCGCCTCTACGAAGAGGGGTTGATCTATCGCGGCGAACGGATGGTCGACTGGGACCCCGCCGGCCAGACCGTGTTGTCGGACCTGGAGGTCGAACGCGAAGAGGAAGATGGCACCTTCTGGTATCTGCGCTATCCGCTCGCCGATGGCTCCGGGCACCTCGTCGTCGGAACCACCCGGCCCGAAACAATGCTCGGCGACACCGCTGTGGCCGTGCATCCCACCGATGAGCGCTACACCGACATGGTCGGCAAAATGATCGATCTGCCCCTGGTGGGCCGGCAGATCCCGGTGATCGCCGACGAAGAACTGCCCGATCCCGAAACCGGCACCGGCGCCGTGAAGGTCACGCCCGCCCATGACCCCAACGACTTTGCCTGCGGGCAGCGCCACGATCTTCAGGTCATTCAGGTCATCGGCTTCGACGCCGAGATCACCGACGAAGCTCCGGAGCAGTTTCGGGGGCTCGATCGCTACGAAGCGCGCAAGCTGGTGGTCGAACAATTCGACGAACAGGGGCTTCTCGAAGACGTCGAAAAGCGGCCCTACTCCCCGGGCCGCAGCCAGCGCACCGGCGTGGTCGTCGAACCCCTTCCGATGAAGCAGTGGTTTGTCAAAGGCGAGCCGCTTGCGAAGCCGGCGATCGAGGCCGTCGAATCCGGCGACACCCGCATTATCCCCGAGGAGTGGAAGAAGACCTACGACCACTTCATGTACAACATCCGCGACTGGTGCATCAGCCGCCAGTTGTGGTGGGGCCACCAGATCCCGGCCTGGTACTGCGACGACTGCGACCACACCATGGTCCGGCGCACCGACCCCGACGGCTGCGAGGAATGCGGTGGCTCGCTCACCCGCGACCCCGACGTGCTGGATACCTGGTTCTCCAGTGCGCTGTGGCCTTTCTCGACGCTGGGCTGGCCCGAAAATACCCCTGACCTCGGCAAGTTCTATCCCACCGACGTGCTCGAGACCGGGGCGGATATTCTGTTTTTCTGGGTCGCCCGTATGATGATGATGGGGATTCACTTTCTGGACGAAGTCCCCTTCAGCGATGTGTTCTTGCACGCCATGGTCCGCGACAAAGAGGGCCGGAAGATGTCGAAGACCACGGGCAACGTTATCGACCCGTTGCACATGATCTTCGGGGCCGACGCCGACGAGATGGACGAAGAGGTCCACGGCGAACTGATCAAGCAGTACCCTGATGGCGTCGACGCCCAGGGCGCCGATGCCCTCCGGTTCACCCTCGCGATCTACGCCGCACAGGGCCGGGACATCAAACTCGATATCAAGCGCATCGAGGGCTACCGCGCGTTTCTCAACAAGCTGTGGAACGCCACCCGGTTCGCACTGATGAACCTGGAGGACTTCGAGCCCACCGACTACGAAGCGCACGTGGGCGACTGGTCCGATGAGACGCCGCCGTTTGACCTCGACGCGTTGACCACGGCGGATCGCTGGATTCTCACCCGTCTTAACGACACCGTCGACGATGTCACCGAGGCGCTCGACGACTACCGGTTCAACGATGTGGCCGACACCATCTACCACTTTGTGTGGGACGAGTTCTGCGACTGGTACATCGAGCTGGTCAAACCGACGTTGTACGACGACTCCGAAGCCAACGCCGAACGGCGCCGCAACACCCAGGCGGTGATTCTGTACGTGCTCGAATCGGTGCTCCGGTTACAGCATCCCATCACGCCCTATGTCACCGAGGAGATCTGGCAGGGGCTGCCGAAAGGCGACGACGCTCCAGTGTCGATCATGATCGCTGACTGGCCCCGGGTGCGCGAGCAACTTCAGATGGACGACGCCCGCGAGCGCATGGAGACGGTCCTCGAGCTCATCCGGGCCATCCGCACCATCCGTGGGGAGACCGATGTCAAACCCGGGGTGGTCATCGACGAGGTCTACTTCGCCCCCGAAGGCGACGCGGTGGGCGAACTCATCAACAGCGAACGCGCCTACATCGAGGACA
>SKMT01000024.1 GCA_007120915.1 Myxococcales bacterium
ATCACCTTCACGATCGCGTGGCGTCGGCTGACGGTGCTGGAGCTGAGCACGATGTCGTTGTCCTGGCTACGCCCCAGCGACACCTCCATCACCGGCTGTTCGAGAGGGAAGAAGTACTCCTGGCCCCGCTTATCCAGCACTCGGATCTGCTTCATGGTGCTGCCTTCAACTCAGTCAATCGTCGAGCTCCGCGTCTTCCAGCTTCGGAAGGGCTTCGGCATCGGCGCCGGAATCCATCAACCCCTGAAATACCCCCTGGACCATCGTGCGATGATGGTCCGTTCCCGGCTCATAGACCCGGGGAGTGATGAACAGCGCGTTGTTCAACTCCTCGCTGAAGTGTGTCCGGCTCTTGAACAACCATCCCAGAATCGGGATGTCCTTCAGAAGCCAGAACCCCTGCTCGGTGGTTTGATTATCCATACTCTCCTGGGCACTGATCAAGACCGATTGGCCCTCCTGCATGTTCACCGTGCTCTGAACCTCGGTGCCCCTCAGCCCCGGCATATCCCCGATACCCAGCGCGAAATCTACCTCGTCGTAGGAGACGTCGATCTCGAGTTTGACGTGGTTTTCGAAGTCCATGATGGGAAGAATGTTCACCTGCAACCCGAAGGGGATCTGCTCGATGCCCACCTCCTGGACACCACTGACTTCAAACAGAAGCGTGCCTCCTGACACGTACTCCGTCTCCGTGCCCGCCTCCGTGACCAGCGTGCCCTGCTGGATGGTCTTGACCATGCCCTGCTCCACCAGAAAATCGAGCGCAAAGTTCAGATTACCCACCAGCGACGAGTAGGTGGTCAGCCCGTCACCACCGGTCAACGCCATCGGCCTCGGCGGCTCCGAACCCTCTCCCGGCAGCACCCCCGGCGACAGCTCACCCTCTTCGTAATACAGGGGTACATCCCCGGTTCCCCCCGTGTAGTTGCCCCCGATAAACTGGTTCCACCTCACCCCCAGATCATCCTCCTGGGTGGCCGCAAGCTGGATGAAGTACACGTCCATCGCCACCATCCGCGCCCCCTCCACAAACGCTTCTCGATAGGTCGCGAAGTTCAGCACCTGGTCGGGATACAACTCGGTGAGTCGATCGATTTTTTTCTGGAACACTTCGCTGGAGACCTCGCCCTCGATGAGCACCCGCCCGTTGACCACCCGGATATCTACTCCGGCGCCCTCACCGAGCACGTCGCGCACCTCTTCGGCGAGCGAAGTTGGGTTCACACCGACGACCCGTACCAGAATGGTACGCTGTTCGTCGCCGCGCCCCGAGAAGATATTGACCGTCGAGATCCCGGGGCTGCGCCCGGTGACAAACAGATGACGCCCGTCGTCGCTGGTCTGAGGATCAGCAACGGAGTCATCACCGGCAGCGACGCGTGTCACCCCGCTGGCATCAAACGTCAGTGTCTCACCGACGGCGATGGTAAACTCATGGTCTGGGTCTGTAGGAGCATCCTGGGCGCTCACTGCCGCCGACCACATCAACACCACTGTTGCCGCGATCACTCCGAGAAACGTCTTTGGGCTGACAAGCCGTCTCATACCGCTCCTTGTACTGCTGATGCCATCCATCACTGCTGTCTGGCGTCCCGTTGCCATGACACCTGGTTGGTCGACGCCACAATACCGCTCGACTACGGGGCCAGTTTCATACGTCCCCGCCCAAAACGCAACCTCCCCGCCCGCGCGTGGACGGCTCATCGCTTCAATACAAAAACGGCCCCCGAACTGTTGGGGGCCGTCTCCGGTGATTCCATTGCGCCTCTGTTACGCCGCCGGATTCAGCGGATAATCTCGATATCCTGGACACAATCTCCAGCGGCGTTGCGCCGCTGGTTCGGCGGGCACGGCGGCGGGCCCTCGTCTACACGCTCTTTGCGCTCCCGGTTGATCACGTCCAGCTCCTCGAGCACCTCTCGGAGTGTACGACGGTTCACCGGCACCTGCTCCATGTCCTCGCGGTTTCTCAACAGAAGGTTCAGCTCTCCGCGGGTCTGGGCGATGACCATCAGCTCCGATTCATCGGGGGTCAGCGACAGGGTCACGTTGCCGTAGGAGCCACTTGCCTGACCGTCCCGTCCGGCGAACTCGTCGCCCACCGCAAGCAGGGTGACGTTTTGCAGCAGGCTCATCGTCACGTAGCCCTGACCGCCGGCACCGGCCTCCGGCACCAGCTCATCTTCATCCTGCACCGGGAATGTGCCCAGAATGTCGACCCGATCTCCGGGGCGAAGCATCCCACCGACGCCACTGATCGCATCCACCGACACCGTCATCGCCCGCTCCCCGGAGGGAACCCGTGCCGACAGCGTAGTGGCTCGCTCGTCGCTGACCGCAAAGTCGCTGCTCAAAATCATCGAGTCCGCATCGATGCGCTCTGCGACCGGCTGGCCCAGATAGATCTCGATGTCGTCACGCATGATGGGATTGGCCGGCAAAAAGTCCTTGGGCACACTCTCAGTGGTCACGTGCTCCTGTTCCAGCGGCTCTCCGGCGGGAATGTCCATCGCTGCTACGGCGACTTCGGCGGTGTAGTCCTCACCGACATAGCGCTCCACCTCCTCTTCTCGCTCCTGGACGTACATATACATCAGTGCGGCGGCGAACGCGCCAACCACCAGCGCTGCGATCAGAAGTTTTTTCCTAGCCATCCCGGTTTTCTCCTTAGCCGAAAGTCGACCGCCTTTATCCAGTCATTGCCAGCACGACACAACTTTAACAGAGCAGTTTTTTTCGGTCCAGCACATCTGAGTTCATCCCCAGCTCAGATACCCAACCCGCACCATCCAGTCGAGCGTCTGTTGCACCGTCGCCCCCAGCGAACGGGGCTGAAACTGCAACTCTCCCACTGCCCGATCGGCGGACACCGCCCCCACCTGAAGCGCCAGTTGCGCCCCCCCGCCCGGTGCCCGCTCGACGGCTATCTGGTCGATGATCCGCCCCGCACAGCGGCTGACCCGCTCCAGCCTGCGCGCATCGATACGCCTGTCTGGCAGGGGTACCTGCGCGGCGGCGCCGAATTGCTCGAACAACTCAGACAGTTCGATGTTCGTTCCCCCCACAAGATAGCGCCGTCCTCGCCGGCCCCGCTCAAGCGCAGAGACCACGGAGGAGGCCACATCGCGTGCATCCACCGCGTTGACCATCGTTCCCTGTGGCACCGCCGGCAACATCCCCCGCACCAACGCCCGAATCCAGCGCCCTCTCGCCAGATGTACATCCCCGGGGCCCAGCACCAGCGTCGGCAACACCACCACCACGTCCATCGACGCGGCGACGTAGCGATACACCTCCGCCTCCATGGCCGCCTTCGTCTCGAAGTACGGATCATCGACGGTCCCCGGCACATAGCGGGTCGTCTCGTCGACCGGCTCCGCCCCCTGGTGTTCTGCCGATGAAGCCCCCGGGTGTTCGACCGCCGTGCACGCCGAGGAGACATAGACCAGGCGCGCCACCTGTTCGCTGCGGCTCGCCTCCAGCACGGCCCGCAACTCGGCGACGCCCTTGCGCCGCGCCTGCCCCACCGCCGTGCCCACCGCCGGATCGTAGCCTCCGCAGTAGATCACCGCCGGTGCACCGCGCACCAGTTGTTGCAGCGACGACCGCCGTCCCGGTTCAACGGACGCGAACGTGGCGTCCACATCGGTGAGGTGCCACCGCGGATCGTCCCGCTCAACCCCTCCACGAACGTCGAATCCCCGATCGGCGAGGATGCGCACCACATGGGCGCCGACGTGGCTGGAGGCTCCAACCACCGCTACGGTGGGTCCGTTCATCGCGCCACCCCCGGCCGGTGTGATACAACCGCAGCGAGGCCGCCCCGGCCGCCCGGGTTACCATCGGGCACCATCATCCATTCCCCCTGCTCGCAACGATGATCCGTCATGAGTGATTGCCATCGACAAGACTGTCACAGCTTGCTTCGATTGCTCAGCCGTGCCCAACGACTGGAGGCGTTTCCACGCACCGGCTGGCAGGTCTGTGGGGTTCAACACCCTGAATCGGTTGCTGCCCACAGCTACGGAGTTGCCCTGGTGGCGATGTGGCTGGGCGACCACATGGACCGAGATGTCGACACCGCCCGGCTGCTTCGAATTGCGCTGGTGCACGACTTCACGGAGGCGATGCTCACGGACTTGCCCCGCCCGGTCAAGCAACTGCTCGGCGACGACGCCGTCGGCGGCGCCGAAGATCGCGCCGCCGAACATCTGTTCGACCCCGAACTGCCACAGTGGCACAACGCCCACCGCGCCTACCGCGAAGCCTCCACGCTGGAGGCCCGACTCGTCAAAGCCGCCGACCGTATTCAGATGCTCGCCAAGGCCCTCCAATACCGCGCCGAACAGCGCGGGCGTGTGGACCGGTTCTTTGAAGACCGCGACAAATACGACGACTACGGCATCGAACTGGTCGCCCACATCTACGATCTGCTCTTCGAGATGCACGCCAACGACGAATGGTTCGAACCGGGCTATGAGTAACCCGATCCTCCGGTGGGTACTCGCACCTCCGTACCCGGGGCAGCCTGAACAACGGCTGGCCCCGGGCTACGGGTCGAGCACTGAACCTCCACGGGTCACCCAGAGCCCAGAGCCCAGCGCCCAGCACCCAGCGCCCAGAGCCCAGCGCCCAGAGCCCAGAGCCCAGCGCCCAGAGCCCAGCACCCAGCACCCAGCGCCCAGAGCCCAGCACCCAGAGCCCAGCGCCCAGCACCCAGAGCCCAGCGCCCATTAAGCCTTTACACCTCACAGACATTTCGCTATCCGAACGGGCGGTAAGTATCACGTACAACAACACGACCCTTCATCCGAGTCATTCGCCTGTTCGCCATCAGCGAACGGTGCGGATTTCGGATGTCATTTCAGCATCGGGAGGCGACACATGGCTGACATCGAGAACCTGGGCATCAAAGGCTACGACGGACTGCGATTCGTAACGCTGGATCTGAACCGCAGCCGCAACTTTTACATCGAAAAGCTCGACTTCGCGCTCACCGCTCGCTCCACCTCCGAATGGGAAGAGCGCACCGGCGACCGCGCCGAAGTCTTCGAGGCCGGTGACATCCGCATCGAGATCGTCGAGCCGCAGCGCGACGACTCCTGGGCGTCCTACCACCGTCAGTTCCACCCCGCCGGCATCGGCCAGGTCAACTTCGAGGTCGTCGACCTCGATGAGACATTCCGCCGGCTCGAAGAGCGCGAAGCCACCATCATCCACGAAATCAAGACTGTGGAAGAAGACGGCGGCACCTATCGCTACTTCAAAATCGCCAGCCCCATGGGCAACCTGAACTACGGGTTCGTCGAACGCGACAACTACGACACCTACGCCCCCGGGTTTGAGACCGTGGACACCGGTGGAGACAACAAGTTCGGGTTCACCCACATCGACCACCTCACCTCCAACGTACGCACCCTCAAGCCGCTTGTGGACTGGTTCCGCGATGTGCTGGGCATGGAGCAGTTCTGGGAGATCCAGTTCCACACCAGCGACATCGACTTCGATCAGATCGACGACATCGATCCCGACAAGGTCCAGGGCTCCGGGCTGAAGTCGAAAGTGATGTGGGATCCGGAAAGCGGCATCAAGTTCGCCAACAACGAGCCGCGCCGCCCGCAGTTCTTCAACTCCCAGATCCAGAAGTACGTCGAGGATTTCAACGGCGGAGGCGTCCAGCACGCCGCGTTCGCGATGAGCGACATCGTCGGCCACACCGCCGAGATGGAGCAGCGGGGCATCAAGTTTCTGCACACCCCGCAAAACTACTACGACGCTTCACCGGCGCGGCTCGCCGAGCAGGGCGTCAGCTCTATCGACGAGGACATCGACGAACTCGCCGAGCTGGGCATTCTCGTCGACGGCCAGGACGAGAAGTATCTGCTCCAGATCTTCATGGAAGAGGCCGCCGACTTCTACGACGAGCCCGACGCCGGTCCCTTCTTCATCGAGCTGATCCAGCGCAAAGGTGACGACGGATTCGGCGGCGGAAACTTCCGTGCGCTCTTCGAGTCCATCGAGCGCAAGCAGCAGGCCGGGCAAGGTTGAACAACGGCTGAGACGTTGCTGAAACGACGAAACCCCCGTCTTGCGGCGGGGGTTTCGTCGTTGTTGGTCTTTCATCTCATCTCGCTGCCAGCGGCTCGCCGGGGCTGCGTTCCGGCAGCCCTTCGACGCGTTCCGGGTCCATCAACTCCTCTCCCTCGTTGCCCGGGCGGTTCAACTTTGGGCTCACCGGCCCGTACCCCACGGAGTCTGCCGGAAAGTGCTCGATCATCGACTCCAGCACCTGCTGTGGCGCCTCGTCGCCGAACAACCAGGCGTCCCAGTGGTCCTGAGGCGCCCACACGGGCATCCGGTCGTGAAGCGGCGCGACCACGTCGTGGGCGTCGGTGGTCAAGATGGTGTAGCTTTCGATGACCCGGTCGTCTCCGCTCCACCGCTCCCAGATCCCGGCGAACGCCCCCAGCGGTTCGTCGCCGACAGTGATGCGAATCGGCCATTTCTTGTCGTTGTCTTCGACCCATTCGTAAAACGCGTCGACCACCACCAGGCAGCGTCGGCGCCGAAAGGCGGCGCGAAACGCCGGCTTCTCGCCCACCGTCTCCGACCGGGCGTTGATCATCCGGTAGCCTATCGACTCATCGTCCGCCCAGAATGGTACCAGCCCCCAGCGCAAAACCGCCGCTTCTCGGGCTTCAGCCCCTTGCTGCCCGCCGCTTCGGATCACCGGCATCTGGTCGGTGGGCGCGACGTTGTAGCGGGGGCTGACCTCGAAGGTGATCTCCACGTTGAACCGGGCTGCAATTTCTTCGCTGCTGTGGGTTAGACTGTAGCGTCCGCACATCTGAAACCTCGCGTGGCTTTGTCTCTATGACCGAACCGGACGACAACGAACAACTCGCCGAAGCCTACCGGGCGACAACCTATCACGGAATGCCCCCGGGCGAACCGAACTGGCAGATCCGCATCGACGAGCCCTCACCGGTCGACGGACCGATGGCCTACGTCACATCCGACAACCCGGGGTCCAACCAACTTCCCGACCACCGCAACCGCCAACGGCGAAGTACGTTCCGCGCCGATCTGCGCGCCTCGGGCATCGAGTATATTCCCGGTAAAAGCGTCGCCGACGACGGCAACTGGCCCGACGAACACGGGGTCTGGCTGCTCGATGTCGACCAGAGCAGTGCCGTAGACATCGCTCGACGCTACGGACAAAATGCCATCGTCTGGATCGATGAGACCGGCACCGTCACACTGGTGTACTGCTGACGGCCGGGGCCTGTCGGAGACGTTGTCCACTGTTGGGCTACCAGTTATCCATCCCGCAGTTCGATCTTTCATCCCGCACCACCGCTTCCGGGCTGGAACGTGTTGTGCATCAGTGTTGAACCGTCGATGCAACTACACTGTTTTCCCTCTGGAGGCCCCATGTTCTCTCCCCGTACATTGTTGACGCTCATCCCGATGCTGCTCGCTGCAACGCTGATGCTCTTCGTCGGTTGCGCCGAACAGGACGCCCTCGGCTACGAAACCGATCCCGGCTACTATGGCGATAACGCGGTCAATGTCGACGAACAGGGCACCCCTGCCCGCGACGACGACTACGGAGAATTCGACGAAAACGAGTTCGTTGACGCCTCCGAAGACGACACCTCCACCTTCGCAAGTGATGTCAGCACCGCATCGTACACCCTGATGCGCCGTGACATCGCCGCCGGGCGCCTGCCCGATCCCGCCGGAGTGCGCATCGAGGAGTACATCAACTTCTTCGACTACGATTACGCCCCGCCCAAAGACGATGACCTCTTTTCAGTTCATACCGAAGTCGCCCCCAGTGATTTCGGGTCCACCGACGACCAGACTCGCCACCTGATGCAACTCGGCGTTCAGGCCGAACAGATCTCGATCGATGAGATGAAGCCGACCAATCTGGTATTTCTGGTCGATGTCTCTGGTTCCATGAGCCCCGAGGACCGGCTCCCGCTTGCCCAGGATGCGCTCCATACGATGCTGGAATATCTGCGCGATGACGACACCGTCGGCATCCAGACCTACGCCAGCGGCAGCGAATCTGTGCTCGATCCCACTCCCGTTGAAAACCGCTCCGACATCGAAGAGGCCATCGACTCTCTGGAAGCTGCCGGGTCGACCTTTGGCGAGGGTGGAATCACCGACGCGTACGCCATGGCTGAAGAGGCATTTATCGAAGGTGGCAACAACCGTGTCATCATTCTGACCGACGGTGATTTCAATGTCGGCAAAACCGGCGATGATCTCATTGAGATGGTTAAAGACTACCGCGACGAACACCACATCAGCCTCACCTCCGCCGGATTCGGTCACGGTGGGTACAACGACGCGACCATGGAGCGGCTCGCTCGCAAGGGTAACGGCAATTACTTCTACGTCGACACCGAGAGGGAGGCCCATCGAATCTTCGGCTCCGAGTTGCCCTCCACCATTCAGGTACTGGCTCACGATGTGCGAAATCAGGTGATCTTCAACGACGAGGTTGTCGACCAGTATCGGCTCATCGGCTATGAAAAACGGCTGATGGACGACGACGACTTCGACGACGCCGACGCCGACGGAGGCGAAATAGGCCCCGGCCATGACGTCACCGCCTTCTACGAGTTGGAACTGCACGATGACCTCAATGAAGACGCGCACATCGCCACCGCCCGCGTGGCACACAAAACCGGCTACGACAGCGAACTGATCGAAGAGCGACACGTCGTGCCCACCGACGCCATCGTCGACGACTTCAGCGACGCCAGCGGCGACTTCCAGTTCAGCGCAGCCGTCGCCCAGTACGCCGGTATCCTTCGCGAAAGCGAATTCGTGTACGATGACGACTTCGAGCAGGTCATCTCCGTGGCCGAAGAGCACACCGACGGCGACGATGCCCGCATCGAATTCCTCGAACTCGTCGGTAGCGCATCCAACCTCTGGTAACGATCCGACTCGTACCCTGCGTCGCAAATGAAGATGCGGCGCAGGGTAGCCGGCCGGGCGCGCTGGTTCGGTAGCCCCCCAACGGTCCAGTGTGCTATCTCGGGGTCATGCAGTCTTGTGACGCACTCCAACCCCGGGAGTCGCCATGATCGCCGTGCTCGGCACCACCATCACCGCCATGTCGATCAACACCTGGGGCTTCATCCAGGACGAAAACTGGCTGCTCGCAACCATCGGCTCTATCCTGCTGGTGCTTGCCGTGTGGCTGATCGTCGAGGGAGCCCTGGCGCTTCGCCGGTTCATCAAATCGGGACGCACCATCGAAGATCTGGCTGTCTTTCCGGAGGACTCATGAGCGACAACATCATCTATCAGGACAATCTCGACGGTATCACCGACCAGAACCTGAACGGTTTTTTCGTCGGCTGGCCCAATCCCCCATCCCCTCAAACGCACCTGCAACTGTTGGAAAACTCCTACGCCGTCGCCCTGGCGCTTCACGCCGGCAGCAACAGGGTCGTCGGATTCGCCAATGCCATCTCCGACGGTGTTCTCACCGCCTACATCCCCTTGCTTGAGGTGTTGCCCGATTGGCAGGACCGCGGGATCGGATCGGAGCTGGTGCGACGGCTGACCGACGAACTCGATGAGCTATACATGGTCGATCTGTGCTGCGATGAGGAGCTGACTCCGTTTTACGATCGACTCGGTTTCAGCCCCACCCGAGGGATGATCCTGCGCAACTACGAGCACCAGTCCGGCCGCAGCGAATAAG